>CALHVG010000033.1 GCA_938039145.1 uncultured Treponema sp. | reverse complement strand
AGAGCGCCACCTTGCCAAGGTGGATGTCGCGGGTCCGACTCCCGTTTTCCGCTCTTTTTATAAATGGCCGACTAACGCCAATCTTGCGGAAATAGCTCAGTGGTAGAGCGCCACCTTGCCAAGGTGGATGTCGCGGGTCCGACTCCCGTTTTCCGCTCTTTTTATAAATGGCCGACTAACGCCAATCTTGCGGAAATAGCTCAGTGGTAGAGCGCCACCTTGCCAAGGTGGATGTCGCGGGTCCGACTCCCGTTTTCCGCTCTACCCTGAAAGCGATTAAGGCGACTTAATCGCTTTTTTTATATATGCCCGATTGAATTTTCAGGCATTTTGAGGTAAGACGAAAAACGCATTGAAATTGCGCTTTCCTTCTTACCTGGAGTTTGCGTCGCAAACTTGTTCATCATACCGCCGTTCCATAAACTTCCGTTTTAGGAACGGCTTAAAAAGTCAACTCGAAAGCTGACGCTTTCTTCCTTGACTTTTTATTGGAGATAAAAGTGAAAATCACTACGGAATTCACAAAACTTGAAAAATCTGCTGTAAAATTGACCGTAACCGTGTCAAAAAAAGATGTCCAGGAAGCATACAATGCTACAATCGCAAAGTATGTCAAGCACGCCCAGATTCCGGGTTTCAGAAAAGGACATGTGCCTCAGAACATACTTGAACGAAAATTCGGGGATTCCTTGAAAGCGGATTCAATGAGCGAACTCATAGACAAATCAATGAACGAAATCTTCGAAAAGGAAAGCGAGAACCGTCCTCTCCCGTATGCGCAGCCTGCGATGGATTCCATGCCCGAATTCGATACACAAAAAGATTTTTCCTATTCCGTGACCTACGATGTTTTTCCTTCCGTGGAAATAAAGGATTTCGATGGAATAACCGTGAAAGAGATGCAAGTGACTATCGGGGAAAAAGATATTGAAAAAGAGCTCAAAGAAATCCAGCTCAGGAACGCCATGGTGATGGACAAAAAAGACAGCGAGACTGTCTCGAAGGACGACATCGTTACCATAAACTACAGCGAACTTGACGACGAGGGAAAAGAAATAAAAGGCTCAAAACGAGAAGGTTTTGTTTTCACCGTCGGAAGCGGCGAAAACATCTATAAAATCGACGACGATATCATCGGCATGAAAAAGAACGAGACAAAAGAAATAACAAAGAAATACTCCGATGACGAAGCCGACAAGGACCTTGCCGGAAAGACAAAAAAAATCAGTGTGACAGTTACCGCCGCAAAGATAAGAAAACTTCCGGAAATAGATGACGAGCTTGCGCAGGATGTAAGCGATAAATACAAGACATTGGACGACATGAAAAAAGACATCGAAAGGAACATGGAAACCGCAAAAAACAGACGCATAGCGGAACTCAAAAGCCAGTCCCTTTTGGAGCAGCTTGTAGAAAAAAATCCGTTTGATATTCCCGCATCGATGCTAAAAATGGAACTTGAGGGACGCTGGAACATGATGGCGCAACAGTTCAGGACAAGTCCGGAACAACTTGAGAAAATGATAACTTCATCAGGGCAGACAAAGGAAACCATGCTCACCGAATGGACCGGGGACAGCGAAAAAATGCTTAAAAGCAGGATAATCGTGGAAAGCCTTATGAAAGCAAAAAACATCTCGGTTACAAGCGACGAAATAGAAGAGACGTATAAAAAGATAGCCGACGAAGGCGGAATCACCGTGGACGAAGTTAAAAAGCACTATTCCGATCCTCGTTCAAAAGAATACCTTATCGACGACACAAAAGAAAAGAAACTCTACGAAGAGCTTTACAAAGAAGTCAAGGTCGTAAAAGGCGATAAGATTTCATTCGAAGAACTCTTCTCCGCCGCAAAATGATTGCGATAAAGTCAAATCCGCAGAATAATTTTGACTTGTCTGCGGCATTTGATTATATTTAATTTCATCAAGGAAGAGAAAATGAACGAAAACATGTACTTTATGCCAAGCGTGATTGAAAAAAGCGGAAACGGCGAAAGATTTTACGACATCTACTCACGTCTCCTGCGAGACAGGATTGTATTCATAGACGGAGAGATAAACGACACATCCGCAAATCTGGTGGTAGCCCAGATTCTGTTCCTTGAATCCGAGAATCCTGAAAAAGATATAAGCATCTACATCAATTCACCGGGCGGTTCTGTAACGGCGGGACTTGCCATATACGACACAATGCAATACGTAAAATGTCCGGTTCAGACGATATGTCTTGGACAGGCGGCAAGCATGGGTGCGTTCCTTCTTGCAGGCGGCTCAAAAGGAAAGCGATATGCCCTTCCCTCCTCAAGGGTCATGATACATCAGCCGTGGGGCGGAGTTGAAGGTCAGGAAAGCGATATTTCAATTCAGGCAAAGGAAATCGGACGGCTCAAAGAACTTACCGTAAAGCATTTTTCTGAGCATACGGGAAAAAACGAAGACGAAGTTCGAAAAGACATGGAACGTGACTTTTTCATGACAGCGCAGGATGCGAAAGCATACGGAATCATCGACAGCGTTATGGACAGGAGAAAAAAATAGATGAAAAGATTCGGAAGCGATACCATTTACTGTTCATTTTGCGGAAAACCTGCAGATGCCACCCGAAGGCTTGTCGCAGGTCCTTCTGGAAACATACACATATGCAACAACTGTGTCGCTGTGTGCCAAAGCATACTCGATGACGAAGAGAATAATCTTTCTCCGATAACGCTTGACGGAGTTCCAACTCCGAAAGAATTCAAAGAATATCTTGACCAGTACGTAGTCGGGCAGGACAAGGCAAAAAAAGTTCTTTCCGTGGCGGTTTACAACCATTACAAGCGGATGTCCGTAAAGAAAACTGAACAGACTTCCGATGACGTGAAGATAGAAAAATCGAATGTACTTTTAATCGGCCCTACGGGCTCCGGAAAAACGCTTCTTGCAAAAACTTTGGCGCAAAAACTCAACGTTCCGTTTGCAATCGCAGATGCTACAACGCTTACCGAGGCGGGATATGTTGGCGACGATGTCGAAAATGTTCTTCTTAAACTCATAAACGCGGCAAACGGAAATATTGCCGCCGCGGAAAGAGGAATAATTTTCATCGATGAAATCGACAAAATCGCACGAAAAAGCGAAAACACATCAATAACCCGCGACGTAAGCGGAGAAGGCGTGCAGCAAGCCCTCCTTAAAATAATAGAAGGAACGCAGGCAAGCGTGCCTCCGCAGGGCGGAAGAAAGCATCCGAACCAGGAAATGCTACAGCTCGACACTACGAATATCCTTTTCATACTTGGCGGAGCGTTCGTGGGGCTTGATAAAATCATCGAGCAGCGCACCGCGGAACATTCCATGGGCTTCGGCTCGAACGTAGGCGAAATAACGGAAGAGCAGCGCATGGAACTTCTGAACCTTTGCACATCGGACGACTTGGTTAAATTCGGAATAATACCGGAACTTATAGGACGAATGCCAATCACCGTTGCGTTGAAAGACCTTCAGAAAGATGACCTTATCTCAATCCTTACAGAGCCGAAAAACGCAATAACAAAACAGTTCAAGGCTTCGTTCGCCATGGACGATTTGGACTTGGATTTCACACAAGATGCGATCGAAGCGATTGCGGATGAAGCAATCAGGCAGAAAACAGGAGCACGAGGGCTTCGTTCAATAGTGGAAAAATGCCTTATGGATATTTCATACGAAGTTCCAAGCATAGATGGGAAAAAATCCCTTACGATAACCAAGGAACTTGTAGAGACGAAGAAACCTTTGGATCTAAAATCACTGATTAAGGTAAAACAGATAGCATCTTGAGCCTACCGCTTACGATATGAAATTCCTCTTTTCAAGCTCGGAAAGAATCATCTCAACGATTTTTTCCGGGCTGTGAATGTCTGTATCGACTATAAGATCGCAGAAGCCGTAGTCTTCGTTGTCGATTCCGTAAAGTTTCATGTAGCGCCTTGAGTCCTCGGAATCACGCATCGCAGTGAACGCCTTTATATCCTCAAGGTTTCCGCCTTCCCTGGAAAATATTCGCATGGCGCGGGTTTTGTCGCTTGCACAAAGATACACCTTGAAGTCGGCTTCTTTTAGCATCCAGACGGCAAGGCGGCTTCCAAGAACGCAAGATTCTTTTTTTGCAAGCTCAACCTGATGGGTGTCAACATACCTGTCGTAATAATCGTCTGTCTTCGCGTTTTCGATGACCTGTGAAAGCGTCATTGATTTTTCCGCCGCAAGCTGACGGAATGTATAGTTTATGAGTTTCACGCCGAGTTTTTCGCTCAAAAGTCCGCTCACCGTGGTGTTTCCGCAACCCGATTTTCCGCTTATCGCTATCCTTAATTCTCCATTCAATCTCATATTTTACTCCACATTTCTTGACTGCTCCCTGATGTTCTCAAGAGCGTCTTTTGCATCTATTACAACTTTTCCGACTTCAGAAAACTGGTTTTTACTTCCGATTGTGTTAATCTCTCGGTTCATTTCCTGACAGATGAAATCAAGACGCTTTCCGGGCGTCGGATTTAAACTAAGCTCGTTTTCCATCGCATCGATGTGGCTTTGAAGCCGGACAATCTCTTCGTTTATGGTGTATTTCACAAGCATCGCAGAAAGCTCGGTCAGAATACGGTTTTCGTCAATACTGTCTCCCAGAAGTTCCTTGAATTTTCCCTCAAGCTGAGCCTTGAAAAGACTTTCCATTTTCGGCTGCCATTCCTTGAAAAAGACAGCGCATGATGAAAGCGCAGAAAGTTTTTCCTTGATATCCTTCTTTAGGTTCTCGCCTTCCCTTTTTCTGTCATCGATGAATTTTTCAAGGGTCTCTTCGAACACTGGCTCTATCATCGACATGAGCCTTTCCGAGTCATAGGATTTTTCGATATTCAAAACGCCGGCTTGCGAAATCACAAGAGAAAGAGGAATCGAAGTGCTGTCGTAGCCGCAGGAAAAAGCGATTTTTTTTATTGCCTCAAGATAGGATTTTGCCGCCACCGTGTCGGGAACTACATTCAATGTGGATTCAAGTTCCTTTACGTGAATGTTCACGTCGATTTTTCCACGTACAACAGAATCCGAAACCCTTCGCCTGAAATACGATTCGGATTTATTAAGAAAAGACGGAAGGTTTAATGTAAGTTCAAGAAACCTTGAGTTCACAGCCCTTATTTCTACCGAAACAACAGAATCGTCAAAAGATTTTTCCGTATAGGCATATCCGGTCATCGATGTCATGCGTCCTCCAAATATAAAAGTTTGCGATTAGGCAAACTTGAGTAACTCAAAGCCGTGCCATGTGCAAATTCGGAATAAGAACGCTGCGATTCTGAACAATGCGTAGAAATCGCAAGTGTCTCCAAACTTTAAAGGCAGCGACATTTTTATCATAGTTCCTTTTTTTTAAGTTCAGCCAAGACTTCAACGCCAAGCTTCCAGTTGTCGCCTGCGCCCATCGTAACAAAAAGGTAGCCGTCCGGATATTCATCGGGAAGAGTTCGGTTCAGTTCAGCAATCACAAAATCTTTTGCGTCCATGACCTCTTCAAAATAATGCACATCTTTTGAATGAGTCTTCGCCTTTTCAAAAAGCGTCCTTCCGTTTATAGCAAAATCGGAAGGATTTTCACGGGCGGAACTGTATATTTTATGGAGAATCACGGAATCCGCCTGAGAAAAACAGGAAGCAAAATCATCGAGCAACGCCTGCGTCCTTGAATACGTGTGGCTCATAAAATCGACGATAATTTTTCTTCCGCCGTAGAATTTTTTGTATCCTTCAAGGGTTGTCTTTATCGCAGTCGGATGATGGGCGTAATCATCGATGAACAGAGCATCTCCCTTTGAAAGACGAATGCGTCCCACAATTTCGCTGCGCCTTTTTCCGCCTGTAAAATTCGAAAGCCCTTTTTTTATTCTTTCAAAATAATCGTGCGGATTTTTTCCGAAAGTCTTCAAAAGTTCGCAGCAAAGAGCGACTGCCGCACAGGCATCCAAAACTTCGTGATGGCCGGGAACATTCAGGTCGAACAAGGGATATTTTCCGCTTTCGCCGTCAAACATTGAAACAGAAAAAGAATTTTTTTCTCCGGTGACCGATTCCCCGACTATCCTGTAGTCTCCACTTGCGTTTTTTCCGTATGGAATCAACTTTATGCCGCTCCGGAGATTTTTTACGATTTCCGCCACGTCCAAAGCGCCTCTGTCGTCCGCGCAATAGATAAGGCTTCCGTTTTCAGGGAGCTTGCACGCATAATCCACAAACGCATCCCTTATGGCTTCATATGTAGGATAAAAATCCTGATGGTCGCTTTCGACGCTAGTAAGAACGATTTTTTTAGGCTCGAACGACATGAAGTGCCTTTGGTATTCGCAAGTTTCGGCGACGAAAATGCCATTTTCTTCGGAAAAGCCGTTTTTAACCAACGGGCTTGTGTAAGTGCAAGAACCGCCGAACGAATTTATGACGCTTCCCGCAAGCACCTGGGAAGGAAGATCCAGTTCCTTCAAAACAGTTCCAGCGATTCCTGTGGTGCTTGTTTTTCCGTGCACGCCCGAAATGCCGCATGAATAAAACTTAGACGAGCAAAGTCCGAGCGCTTCGGTGTACAAAAGGCACGGAAGTCCTCGCCTCAAAGCCTCTTTGAGGTCAGGGTTTGAGTCGGTCTTGTATGCCGAAGAATAAATTACAAGCCGGATTTTATCCGTTATGTTTTTTCCGCTGAACGGCAAAGCCTTTAGCCCAAGATTTTCGATTATGCTGTCAGTGTAAAACCTTTCGGAAACATCGCTTCCCGTAACGACCGCACCGTTGTGATGGAAAATCTCGACAAGAGCCACCATCCCCGTTCCTTTTATGCCCACAAAATGAACATGAACGCCATTGAGCAAATCGGGTAAAGATTTTTTTTTCATGAAGGCATTTTACCCCATAGGAATGTCTTTTTCAATCCGATGAACGAACAGCCGCATATTCTTCAGGGTGCCTTTCAAATTCTTTTACCACATAGGAACAGACAGGTTTTATTTTCACTCCGCGGCTTAGGGCGTTTTCCACAACGGATTTTAAAAGCCGCTTTGCAATGCCCTGTCCGCCGTATGAAGGGTCTACTTCCGTGTGAGACAAAATCCATGTATTGTTTTCAACAGAAAAAGTGCACTCGCCTATGATTTTTCCGTCGTCATAGGCAGCTGAACGAAAATCCTCAAAACGTATGTCTATCATAAAAACCTCCGAATAATTTTATCAGGTTTTGCGGATAAAAAAAACACTTAAAAAAAATAAAACAAATCATTAAAATCCGGCTAAAAATTCCCGCCATTTTTTTTCAGAATGATTTTTAAATCGAACTTAAACAGAACAGACATAGAAAACAGTTCCATTCCGGTTTTTATAAAAAACACGCCGTCCGAGTTTGTATAAAAAACTCCATCAAGCAAAGTTTTGTTTGCGTTGACTTTACCGTTATTCATAAGGTAGAATGGCAGAATGTTCGACGTAAAGGAAACAGATTTTTTTGACATAGAAGACGAAGCCTTCGATACGGTGATAGAGCACGGCATAAAGTTCACCGGAAACATAAAATTCGTAAAACCTTTCATGATACGGGGGACTGTAAACGGAAGAATTGATGCCACAAGCGATCTTGTAGTGGATACTGAAGCTCTGGTAAACGCCGACATTAACGCCGTCCGCATCCTTGTTAAAGGCAAAGTCCACGGAAATGTTACTGCAAAAAACATGGTCTTCGTTTCATCTTCGGGCGTGCTCGACGGAGATATAACCGCAAGCCAGGTCGTCCTTGAGCCGGGAAGCACTTTTACCGGACGCTGCGTCATGAAAAAAGAAGACTGACTTTACAAAACGGGTTCCAAATGAAAAAACACGTAAAATTATTCAATGCATTTTTGTTTTTATCTTTTTTTCTTCAGTTTTTATCGTCTTTTTCACAATCGGTAAAGCAGGATGCGCTCATCCTCTATCAGAACGGAAGATATTCGGAAGCAATTTCCGTATGTGAAGAGGAAATATCGGACAATCCCGACAGAGTTGAGTCCTATGTCGTTATGTGCTGGTCTCTTGTAAAAAATAAGCAGTATTCGGAGACGGAACAACGGGCAAACGACGGACTTAAGGTCAGTCCATACGATTTACGGCTCGTAGAAATTTTGGGAGAGGCGCGGTACTATCTTGGAAAAAACAACGGCGCAATGGAGCAGTTCCAAAAATATGTGGCAAGCGCGCCCGAAAGCGGAAGCCGCGTAGGAACAGCTTATTATTTTATGGGCGAAATATACATTCGGCAAACACGCTATCAGCATGCGGACATTGCGCTCACGGCGGCTGTAAAAAAAGAGCCGCTCCTTGAACACTGGTGGCTTAGGCTTGGATATGCAAGAGAGATGGCGCAAAATTATTATCAGGCGGTGGAAGCATACGATGAAGCATTGCACCTTAATCCCTCGTCTTTGGAAGCAAACAGAGGAAGGACAAGGGTTTCTGAAAAACTTCAGTAGCTCATAAAACCTGATGGACATACACTTTGAGACGATAGGCTGCAGGCTGAACCAAATAGAAAGCGAAAGCGCAGCCCGTTTTTTTTCAGACAACGGTTTTTCCGTCTCGATGTCGCCGTTCACTGCAAAAACACCAAAAGACAGCGGAACATATCTTTGCGTAGTAAACACGTGCGCAGTTACACAAAAAGCGGAACAAAAAGACAGACGGATAATCAGGCTTATCCTTGAAAAACTTCCATCGTGCTGCGTAGTGGTCACGGGATGCTATGCTCAGCTTTCAAAAGATAACATAAATTCAATGGATAAAAGAATCGCCTGCCTTCCGGGACAAATGAAAAACAGGCTGCTGGGCGTTGCGGCGGAACTAAAAAAAACGCTTAAAAAAAATAACTTCAACGCCGAAACTTTCGCTTCGTTTTTACGGGAAACGCTCTTCCTTCTGCCGCAAAAAAATAAAGGCTACAGTGAGGATGCGTTCAGCCTATCCACGGATTCATTTATGAACCACTCCAGAGCTTCAATAAAAATTCAGGACGGCTGCAATTTTTCATGCTCATACTGCGCAATCCATTCGGCTCGAGGCCGTTCCGTGTCGCTTGACGCCGGCACAGTCCTTGAAAGAATAAAACTTCTTGAAAAAGCCGGACAAAACGAAGTCGTTTTCACAACAGTGAACATTGCCCAGTACAAAGGTTTTTACAACGGAGATTACATAGATTTTCCCCATCTTCTTCAGCTGTGCCTTAAAAACACAAAAACCGTTTCGTTCAGAATTTCAAGTCTTTATCCCGACATTGTTGACGAATATTTTTGCGAAGTCATAAAAAACAAAAGAGTAAGACCGCATTTTCATATGTCGATTCAAAGCGGAAGCGAAAAAATCTTGAAAGCGATGTGCAGACCGTACAGCCCCGGCGGCATGGAAAAAGCCTGCGCCATGCTGAGAAAAGCAAAAAAAAATGCATTTTTGGCTTGCGACATAATAACGGGCTTTCCGGGAGAAACGGACGAAGATTTTCAAGACACACTTGAGCTGTGTAAAAGATGCGATTTTTCATGGGTTCATGTATTTCCGTTCAGTGCAAGACCTAAAACAGCCGCAAAGAACATGAAAAATCAGGTTCCGCAGGAAAAAAGTTCCGAACGGGCGGCACTCCTTTCTTCATGGGCAAGTGAAAACAAAAGAAAATACATCGAATCCTGCCGGGGAAAAATCTTTGAAGCAATCCTTGAAAACGCAAGAAAAACCGTATTTTACACCGAAGAAAATGAACGGAAAGTTTTTCACGCCGTAACGGAAAATTTTCTTCATTGCGAGATTTTGGGAAATTCGGAAAATTCTTTTCTAAAACAAGGCGACATTGTTAAGGTTCGGATATTAAAACCCATATGCAACGACATGAAAAAAGGCGGCGAGATAGACTGCATAGGAGAGTTCGCCTGAAAAAAGGAAAACTCCATTCAGGGTATATTAAACCTGTACTAAAAAGCACGAACGCGAGCACAAAACTATAAATCAGCCGTTTTTATGAATAACAAAGCTGTATTTTAAAAATCCGCCGGCTTCTTTTTGCACAATGCCCGCAAAATCATCTTCATTTGTAAAAACCGTAAAAGAATCCTCGATTAAATCAAACGGAGATGATAAAAACATTTTTGAAGAAAGTTTTTTTCCGTGAAAAAACGAATCTTTTCCTTCGTCTGTAAGTTTTAGAACTCCAAATCCGCACATCTTTGAAAGAGAAGAAGTCATCGGAACGGATTTTTCAATCACTCCTTTTCTAAGGCGCAGTTCTTCGCTGTCATTCGATAAAAAAGCCGCCTGATTTTTAAGCTTTTCCGAAAGTTTTAATGCGTTTTCTATCGTGAAATCTTCAAGAAGAGAAAACCCCGCCGCATTCTCAAGGGAAAATTTTCCAACCTTAGTTCTTACAAGCGATAAAAGATGGGCTGCGCTTCCGGAAAAATCGCCTATGTCCCTTGCAAGAGCTCTTATGTAAGTTCCCTTGGACACGTGAAAATCAACAAGGACGGCTTTTACAAGACCTTCATCGCTAAAAAGATAATCCCTAATATCCGATGAAAAAACTGTAACCTTGCGGGAAGGGATTTCCACATCTTTTCCGTTTCTTGCCTGATCGCTTGCCCTTTTTCCGTCAACGTGAATTGCGCTGAAAACAGGCGGAACTTGAAAATATGTTTTGGTAAAATTTTCAACAGCACGAATGACAGCCTCTTTTTTAGGAAGGGGCGCGGTTTTTACAGTTTTTCCGGTACATTCAAGGGTATCCGTTTCCTCGCCGAAAGAAATCACCGCGCTGTACCGCTTGTCAAAATCCGTGATTTTTCCTGCAAGGCGGGTAAGGTTTCCCGTGCAGACCACTAAAAGTCCCTGTGCAAAACTGTCAAGCGTTCCCGTATGCCCAACTTTGTTCGTTCCGAGCGCTTTTTTTATCGTAAAAAGGGAAGAAAAACTTGTTTTTCCCGGCTGCTTTGCAAAAAGGACTATCTTATTCTGCATCGGAGTTTAGAACGTCCTCGGACATCTCAGGATGTTCTTTTTCCCACTTTTTTGACTCTTCTTCAAGAGCCGTGAGTTTTCTTACCATTTTAAAACCGCCTTTCATGCCTTCGTCCACAAAAAAACTTAGTTTCGGAAACTGATATATGCGGAGTTTTTTTGCAATCTGCCCCTGGATGAAGCCGCTTGCGCTGTTAAGTCCGTCCACGCCCTTTTGAAGCTGGGCATCGGGAAGAAAACTTGACACAAAAACCTTCGCATAAGACAAATCTGAAGTGATTTCCACTCTGTTTATCGAAAGGAACGAGGAAACCCTTGGGTCTCGAATGTCTTCATGAAGGAGAAGTTTCGATATTTCGTCCCTGAGCTGGGAGTTCAGACGCTGAATTCTGTACTGCCCCATTATTCCTCTTTCCCCGGATATTGAGTTCCCAAATCCTTAGGCTTTGCGGCTTTTTTTGCCTTTGCCTTGGCTTTTTCTTTGGCGATGGATTCAGCCTCAAGGGCTTTTTCCGCCTCAGCGTCAGCGATTGCCTTCGCCGCGGCTTCGGCGGCCTTCCTTTCGTTTTCAGCCCTTTCGTCTTTCAGTTCGTCGCCAAGTTTTCGCGCGACTTCTACGTATTCGAACACCTCAAGATGGTCTCCGATCTGAATGTCCTGCCAGTTTTCAAGCCCTATTCCACATTCAAAACCAGTGGCGACTTCCTTCGCATCGTCCTTGAAACGCTTCAGCGAAGAAATCTTTCCGGTGAACTTTACGATTCCGTCCCGCACAAGGTTTACCATGGCGTTGCGCTTTACAACGCCGTCTGTAACATAGCAGCCTGCGATAAGACCGATTTTCGGAACTTTGAACGTGTCCCTGACTTCCACAGCACCGATTGTCTGCTCTTTTGTGTCGGGTTTCAACATTCCTTCCATCGCCGCTTCTATTTCTTCGACGCACTTGTAGATTATGTTGTATTTTCTGATTTCAACTTTTTCCTGCTCGGCAAGGGCTTTTGCCTTTGGAGTAGGACGCACGTTGAAGCCGATTATGATTGCGTTGGAATCGGCGGAGGCAAGAACGACATCGGATTCGTTTATCGCTCCTGCCGATGAATGGATTACCGAAAGCCTTATGTCTTTTGTTGAAAGTTTTTCAAGGCTTGACTTCAACGCTTCCGCAGAACCCTGGAGGTCGGCCTTTATGATGACCTTGAATTCCTTGATTTCGTTCTGCTCGATTGTTGAATAAAGGTTATCGAGTGTAACTTTCTTTACAGCCTTAGCGTCCTCAAAACGTTTAAGTTCCTGTCGTTTTGACGAAATTGCCCGAGCTTCTTTTTCGCTTTCAGTAACCTGGAAAGGGTCGCCTGCGTTTGGCATCTCTTCCATTCCAAGAACTTCAACAGGAGTGGAAGGACCCGCCTCACGAATTCTATGCCCCCTGTCATCGAACATGGCACGAACTTTTCCGTTGTATATGCCTGCGACGAACGCATCCCCCTGCTTCAGCGTTCCCCGCTGAACTATTACGGAAGAAACAACTCCCCGTCCCTGGTCTATGCGGCTTTCAAGAATCTTTCCTTCCGCACGGCAATCGTAAGTCGCCCTAAGTTCAAGGATTTCAGCCTGCAAAAGGATTGCATCCAAAAGGTCGTCTATTCCGAGTTTCTGCTTAGCCGAAATGGAAACGTACTGAGTGTCGCCGCCCCATTCCTCAGGAGCAAGTCCATGCTCGGAAAGCTGAGTTTTTACCCTGTCCGGGTTAGCTTCAGGCTTATCGATTTTGTTCACGGCGACTATTATCGGAACTTTTGCGTCCTTTGCGTGGGCTATCGCTTCCAGCGTCTGAGGCATGACCCCGTCGTCTGCTGCCACCACAAGGACAACAATGTCAGTAACCTGCGCGCCTCTAGCCCTCATCATGGTGAACGCTTCGTGTCCCGGAGTGTCAAGGAACGTGATAGAACCTTTGTCCGTCTTTACAGAATATGCGCCGATAGACTGCGTTATTCCGCCAGCCTCGCCTTCGGCAACGTGTGCGTTACGGATGGCATCCAAGGTCTTTGTCTTACCGTGGTCTACGTGTCCCATAACCGTTACTATAGGCGGCCTTGAAAGCATATTCTCTTCGATATCTTTGTCCCCTTCGATGACCGTCTCGTCGTAAAGAGAGACAAGTTTGACCTCGCAACTGTATTCTCCGGCAAGAAGTTCCGCCGTCTCGTGGTCTATGGACTGATTTATCGTTACCATCTGACCGTAATTCGAGAAAAGTTTTCCGATTATTTCGGACGCTTTCAGGTTCATCTTCCTTGCCAAATCCGAAATAGAGATTGTCTCCATTATTTCTATGGACTTTGGAACAACCGAAGCCGGTGTCTCGCTTTTCTTTTTGGACTCAAAAAGATTGTCGTCGTACTGCTCTTCGTCTTTTCGGGTATAAACCTGCTTTTTCCCTTTGAAGGTCTTTTTGGGAGGGGTTCTACCCTGCTGCATCATAGGAGGCAACGAGCCTTGCGAGCCTCCCGAAGGACCTTGCCTGAAACCGCCGCCGTTTCCGCCGAAACGCTGACCTCCCTGCCTATATCCGCCTTGTCCGTCTCGCCTCTGGAAAGAGCCGCCACCCTGACCGTCGCGTCTCTGGAAAGGCCCCTGGTTGTTCCGACCTTGATAGCCGCCCTTGGAAGAGGAATCCCTGTCTCGGTTCTGCTGGTAACTTTGGCGAGCCTGCGTTCCCGTAAATCCGGAACCGTCCCTGGACTGGCGAAAATCTGAGCCGCCTTTCCTGAAACCACCGCCATAGCCGTTTCTGTCACGCCTTGTATAATCAGACGAAAGATTTCCCGCCTTTACGTTCGGACGGGCTGAATCAAGCACCATCGGCCGGCGTTGCGAGCGTTCTTTAGTTCCCGTATTTTCGGTTTTGGAAGAAGACTTTGGCAAAGGCGACTTTTCCGCTTGCTTTACGGGAGTTTCCGGCTTCTGCTCCGGATTCTTTGCAACAATCTTAACGACTCTTTTTACGGGCAAAGTCTTCTGGGAATCTCCCTGAGAAACATTTTGCTTTGCACCCAAGGCGCTCTTTTTCTTAACTACTACCTTTTTCTTTCCTGAGCCGCCAGCATCGGATACTTGCGGTTGCGACACAGGTTCGGGACGCTTTTTGTGAACTACAAACTCCGGCTTTTTCTCTGATTCTTCAGCCATAAAATACCCTATTCCTCGTCCTCTGTAAATTCAAACTCAACACCACACTTAGGACAATGTGTCATATCAAGCGTAATCTCAGCCCCACATTCCGGGCAGCAATATTTTTCTTCTTCGACTTCAGCCTGCGGCTCTTCTATCTGTGAGCCTTCTTCTTCCGGCTCTTCTTCGACGATATCAACATTTTCTTTTATAAGAGCATAGACTTCCTCAAGTTCCTCTTTTGTAACACCTTCGACATCAAGAGAATCGTAGGAATCTATGAACTGAACTATATCTTCGATTCCAGCATTTTTTAGCGCAACAGCAACGTTCTCTTTTATTCCGGGAAGTTCCGAAACTGTGTAAATGGATTCCTGCTCTTCTGAAACATCGTCGCTGAAAAGACTTCTTGCAGCCATCGTTGTAGCCTTTGAACTGAAATCCATTCCAGCGCACTGCTCCTCGGTTTTTACGTCTATGTTCCAGTCGCAAAGCCTGTTTGCAAGACGAACGTTCTGTCCCTGCTTTCCGATGGCAAGACTGAACTGTTCGTCGTCAACAATCGCAAGCGCCTCTTTCTTTTCAGCGTCAAGGATTACAACCCTGTTCACCTTTGCCGGAGAAAGAGCGTTCTGTATGAAAGCAAGCGGATCGGGGTCGTAGCGAAGAACATCTATCTTCTCTCCCAAAAGTTCCCGAATCACATTCTGAATGCGAAGTCCGTTCTTTCCGACGCACGCGCCTACAGGATCGATTTCGTCCCTCAGCGTGGATACCGCCATCTTTGTCCTGTAGCCAGCCTCCCGGACGCATTTTTCAATTTTTACAGTTCCTTCGCCAATCTCCGGAACTTCCATTTCCATCGCAATTTCAACAAGCCTGGGAGAACTTCTTGAAAGAACTATCTGCAGCCCCGAATTGGTCTTTTTAAGTTCCGTGATGATTGCCCGTATCTTGTCGCCCTGGTCGTAATTTTCTCTTGGCGACTGGTATTTTTTCGGAAGAAGACCTTCAAGCCGTCCTGCATTTCCAAGGTCGACGTAGATGTTTCCGTTCCTTTCTCGCTGGTAATATCCGTTTATCATCTCGCCGATTTTGTCCTTGTACTGATTGAACAACGAATCTTTTATCGTTTCGTTCAAGCCCTGATGGGCAGTCTGCTTTCCGGTAGAAATCGCCGTCCTGTCAAAGGTTTTGGGGTCTTCAAGAATGTCAATCTCGTCTCCAATCTCAACATCGTCGGAAAGTTCCCTGGCTTCCTCAAGTTCTATCTCAACCACAGGATCATAAACTCCGTCAACAACAATTTTCCTTGAATATATGGAAACATCGGACATATCATCCGAAAATTTTACAATCGCATTGTCCGAAGTTCCGTATGTACTCTTGTACGCCGCTTTCAAAGCGCCTTCCAATGTCTGCTTCACAGACTCAACGGAATAGCCTTTTTCTTCAATCAGAGCGCTTATGAGTTCTGCCATACCCGGTTCGGGTTCTTTTTTGTTCTTAGCCATGTCATGCCGTCCTAAAATTACAAATGTATGAATTTTGCTTTTGCGATATTCTCAAAAAGAACGTTCGATTCTTCGCCGTCCCTTTCCAAAGTAACCGATTTTTCGTCAGCGGATTTGAGAATGCCTTGCACCCAATCCGAGACGGTTTTGTCCCAAACTCTAATCTCTCTTCCGACAAAGAACGCAAATTCCGCCGCATTCTTTATGTTTCTGTCCAGCCCCGGACTTGTAAGTTCCATATAAGTGTCGTCCGTTCCAAGAAGCGCCTCAAGACGAGGAAGAAGCGCATGATGGACTTTCGCGCAATCGTCAATGCTCAGCCCTTTTGACAAATCCTTGGACGCAATCACAACGGTTATTTTTTTTGCAGAGCCGAGCGAGCCAATCTTCAATTCAACAAGATGATAGCCCAATGCCTCGACCAAAGGAGCGCAGTCGCCGTAGAATTTTTGCGAATCAAGAGGAATGTACTCCAAATCAATTCTCCTTACATTCAACTTTCCATGCAATAAAAAAGACCCGTCATCGACGAGTCCATCTTAAAAAGGCAATTAAAATGTACTGGGGTATAATACATCTGAGCTTCAAATTAGTCAACAGATTTTATACAAAGCTGTAGTCTTATACAAAATCGATTAAACAAACATTGCATTTTGTTGTATAATCTTTCTACAAAAAGGACAAGGCATATAATGAACGAAGATAAACGTCTTTACATAATAGGCGCTGGATTTGCGGGGCAAACGATTGCCGACGACATAAAAAGAAAAAAAATTTTCGGTTCGGTGAAGGCTTTTTTAGATGACGACAGAAACCTCATCGGAAAGAAGATTGACGGAATTCCAATTTTAGGTCCTATCGCCGAAGTGGCTTCCCTTCTTAGGTTCAAAAAGCAGGACGAAGCCATAATAGCAATTCCCAGTGCACCTGTCGAAAAGACAAGAAAAATATACGAAGTCTTAAAAGATGCCGGTGTAGCAAAAATAAAAATTCTTCCGGGAATAAGTCAGGTAGTAAACGGAAGCGCACATTTGGTTCAGACCAGGGACATAGATCCGCTTGACATACTTGGAAGAACCCCCGTAACGATTTCGCTGAAAGAAAGCCTTTCATACCTCAGGGGAAAGCGTGTGATGATAACCGGAGCAGGCGGTTCCATAGGCTCGGAGCTTTCAAGGCAGCTTTTGTCAGGCGGCGCAGAACGCCTTTATCTTTTCGGGCACGGTGAAAATTCCATCTATCAGATAGACAGGGAACTCAGGCTTTTGCAAGAAGAAGGCGTTGGCGAAAAGGCTACAATCGTTCCCATAATAGGCGACATGACCGACAGGGCGTACACCGACTATATAATCGAACAGACAAAATGCGACGTGATTTTTCATTGCGCCGCATACAAGCACGTTCCGATGATGGAAGAAAATCCTGTGGCTGCAATCGCAAACAACGTGTTCGGCACAAAAAACATTTTGGATTCATCGATAAAACACGGAGTCATGCGATTTGTCCTTATTTCCACGGACAAGGCTGTAAATCCGGAAAGCGTATATGGTGCGTCAAAAACAATATGCGAAAAACTGGTTCTTGATGCCGCAAGAAAAGCCGGCGAAGATAAAAAATTCATGTTCGTAAGGTTCGGTAACGTGCTTGGCTCAAGAGGCTCGATTCTTCCTCTTTTTATGGAACAGATAAAGACAGGCGGACCTGTAACCGTAACGTCGGAAAAAATGGAACGTTTTTTCATGACGATTCCCGAAGCGTGCTCGCTTGTCCTTCAGACAGGAGGAGTAGGCTCCAACGCCGAAAGTTACCTGCTTGACATGGGAGAACCGATAAAGATAATCGAACTTGCAAAGCAGATAATAAAATTCAGCGGACTTGAACCGTACAGGGACATAGACATAAAAATAATAGGAAAAAGAAAGGGCGAAAGGGATTTTGAACCGCTTTGGCTAAAAGAAGAAGAGGCGAAACCCACCGACTATCCAAAGATTCTAAAACTGAAGAATCAAGAATTTTCGGCGGAACATCTTGATTCTCTTCTTGAAAAACTGAAGCCCATATGCGTTTTTGAAAAAGATTCTTCTTCCATGTACAGGAACAAGGAAGTTCTTTTACGGATTTTGCTGGCTGAATTTCCAGCAATGGAAAGAACGCATCAGAAATAAGGAGGCAAAATGAGCGACAAAGATTCTCTTTCAGTTCCGTTTTCACGCCCTTCGATTTCAAAGGAAGAAGAAGATGCCGTCCTTGAAGTAATGAGAAGCGGCTGGCTTACTACCGGAAAACACAGTCTGAAATTCGAAAAGGATTTTTCCGATTTTATGAACGGCTCTTCCGAAATGGAAGAAAATAGAAAAACACTCGGTCTTGATGCAAGAAAAGTCGAAAGCCTTGCCGTAAATTCCAACACCAGCGGAATGATTCTTGCGATGGAAGCTCTGGGAGTTGGGCATGGAAAAGCAGTTATAACAACGCCTTACACATTCGTTTCCACGGCAAGTTCCGCCGTTCATCTTGGGGCGGAAGTGCTTTTTGCGGACACGGAAAAGGATTCGTACAGCATAGACCCGGAAAAAATCCGTGAAATCCTTGAAAACGACAGGAAAACCAAAAACAAGGTCGCGGCTATAGTTCCCGTCCACATAGCGGGAAACCTTTGCGACATGAAAAAAATACTCGAAATCGCAAGGGAATACGACGTAAAAGTCATAGAAGATGCGGCGCACTCTTTCCCTTCCCCGACACCCATAGGCTATGCAGGAACAATTGGAGATGCAGGCGTGTTTTCGTTCTATGTTACAAAGACAATCACGACGGCGGAAGGCGGAATGGTCTCATGCCGAAATCCGGAAGTCCTAAAACGAATGAAGACAATGCGCCTTCACGGAATGGACAGAGAAACCTGGGACAGATACACATCTCCAAAAGCAAGCTGGGAATACGACATAGTGGCTCCCGGATACAAATTCAATCTTCCCGACGTGCTTTCGGCGATAGGCGTGTGCCAGCTTAAAAAAGCGGAACTGTTTTTTGAAAAAAGAAAGCGGATTGTAGAAAAATACAACAGGGAATTCAAGAATCTGGATTTTATAAGGCTTCCGCCTGACGGAGAGGGAAACGCATGGCATCTTTACCTCATAAGGCTTAATCCCGAAACCCTAAGGATTGGAAGAGACGATTTTGCAAGGGAACTCCAGAAAAAAGGAATAGGAATTTCAGTCCATTTCATACCGCTTTTCCATTTTTCGTACTGGAGAGCCTTGAATCCGGATTTCACAAAAGAAAATTATCCGAACGCAGAGAACAATTACCGAAACACAATATCGCTTCCTCTATGGCCAGACATGACGGATAAAATGATAGATGAAGTTGTGGACGCAGTAATCCGTACAGGAAAGGAAAATCATGCCTAAATCTGAAAACAAACTGGCGGCAAAATCAAAGAAAGCTAAAGCCATAGCCGAAGACGAATATTTAAGCGATCTTAGCAAAAACGGAATGCTATACGGCGCGTTGGTAAGAAGTCCCCGCTCGTCCGGAAGAATCACGAACATAGACTCCTCGATGCTGCCGGAAGACTACACACTGTACACCGCGCGGGAAATTCCGGGAAGCAACACGGTAAAAACATTTTCCACAATGACGAACGTGTTCTGCACGGACGAAGTGCATTACGAAGGAGAACCCGTCGGAATCATCGTCGGACCTGACATAAAAAGCACAAGAAGATGGGCAAAAAAAATCCAGATAAGCTTTGATTTTTCGCTCCACACAGAAGGAGAACTTACCCAGGAAGAAAAAGAAGTCCTTACAAAGACAAGAACGCTTCTTTCGTCAAGAACGGTTAAAAAAGGCTTTTACGAAACGGTGGAAGCCTCGGACGAAAAAAACGAAGAGACATTCTTTAAAGATTTTCCGCATGACATTAAAAGTTCCTGGACATACAGAGAAATTCCGCCGTACTGGATTGAGCCTTCGGGAGCATTTGTTTCCAGCGAAGGAGAAAGCCTAGCCGTATACAGCCCAACGCAATGGACAAGCCACCTTAAAAAATGCGTCGCCGACGTTCTTGGTCTAAGCGAAAAAAAAATAGAAATCCGGAAAACCCAAAACCAGACAAAGAACATGAACGGCTCATGGAGATCCGCACTCCTTTCATGCCAGGTCGCCGTAGCTTCTTATCTTTCAGGGAAAAGCGTGAAACTTCTTCTTTCAAGGGAAGAGCAGCGGATATTCATGAAAAACGGGCTTGAAACCCATGTCGCAATACGGACAGCCTCAAACAAGGACGGAAAACTTGTTGCGATAAAAGCACGTATAACCGCCGACTCAGGCTACCAAAATCCGTTTGCAAGCGAAATAGCTGACAGGCTTACGGTAGCGTTCATAAATATGTATTCGGCAAGGCACATATCGGTTGAAACGAACATAGTCTCTTCCCCTCTCCCCCCCACGTCGATTTCCGCCGAAAAACTTGATGCGGCGTCATATTTTGCAATCGAAGGGCATATGCATCTTGTCGCAAAAAAAAGCGGAATCCTTCCGGACGAAATAAAGATTATGAACATGCAAAATGAAGATGCGATTTTCACGTTCAAAGGACTGAAATGGAAAGAGTCCATAAACGCCATCACAGAAAAAAGCGACTTCGCTCGTAAATATTCCTCGTACAACCTGAATTCAGCACAAAATCCTGAAAAAGACGAGCCGGTGTTCTTTTCGCTTGCAAGACGGGGAATAGGACTTTCAAGCGGACTTGACGGAGCGTTCTTCCTTGGCTCGACGTTCGAAAACTACCAGCAGAAGATGGAAATCACGCTGGGCTATGACGGAAACCTTACGATAACAGCGCCAGCTCCGTCAGATTCGATAGAGAGCATATGGAAAAACATCGCGTCTAAACTCCTTGAAATAGAGCAGAGCATGATTCGCATAGAAACGAACGCCGAAGATGAAGCGCAATCCCCTTTCCCCGAAGGTTTTTCAAGCAACATAAGCATAATGACATCGCTTCTTAGAAAATGCTGCCTTGACATTCAGAAAAAAAGATTCAAAGTTCCGCTTCCGATAACGGCAAAAAAATCCACCACAAGTTCGATAAAAAAATCCTTCGACGCTCAGAAGTTTTCAGGTTCTCCGTTTTACGCCACGTCATTCGGCTGCGCAATCATGGAAATAGAACTGAATCCGTACACATACAAAATAAAAATCAAGGGAATATGGGTCGCCATAGACTGCGGTGAAATCTTTTCGATGAAGGCGGCGGAAAACGCAGTACGTCTTGCAATCCGCCAAGAAATGGAAGACCTTGTTGAAGACGACACCCTGCTTTCCGAATCCACAAACATATTTTTCGTGCAATCCCAAAATCCTCCGTGCCAGATTGGCTCTTTGATACACAACCTGATTCCCGGAGCGTTCGCCGCCGCACTTTCGCAGGCAACCGACTGCATGATTCCTTCGATTCCATGCACGGACGAAGAGATTTTTGAATGTTCCAACAATAAAGACGGAAAAATGGAAAACGAAAAAGAGAAAACCGCTGCCGAAAAAGAAAAAGATACTGAAATGCAAGGCGAAAAAAGCTCGGCTCAAAAAAGCGAGAACATAAATGAAACTACCGAAACACAAATCCCGGAGGGCAAAGAATGAACATTCCTGTGGTTCTTAACGGAAACAAAGTTATGCTGCTGGACGATGCGGACACTCCGCTTCTTTCAGTCCTTCGAAAAAACAAACTCTACAGCACAAAGCACGGCTGCGAAAAAGGAATGTGCGGTTCATGCACTGTGCTTCTTGACGGAAAGCCCGTCCCGTCGTGCAAAGTCCCTGTAAGCCTTGCCGTAAACCGGAACATCCAGACACTGGAAAGTTTCCGCAAAACCGAAGAATATCAGGACATCATGAAAGGATTTTCAAAAGCCGGAATAAAGCTCTGCGGATTCTGCGACACGGGAAAAATATTTGCGGCCCGCTCCATACTCCTTTCGCCCGAAAAACCGAACAGGAACACAATCCATGAAGAAGTAAGCCATCTAAGTCCGTGCTGCACGGATGAAGACACGCTCATAAACGGAATTCTATATGCGGTGGAATATCACATGAAACGGGTGGAAGGTTAGAATGAAAGAAAACAACGAAACGGAAGCAAAATTCTTTTTTGCAAGGAACGAACAGGAACTTTTCTACCAAAAAAAGACCATCGCCGGACTCCAAGTGATAGGCGGCTGCACCTATCTTGAGCATCTTCCCCAAAAATCAATCTCAACCACACTGATTCCAAGATTCAGGGAAATATCAAAGCACGAACGCTACATAGAAATCGGACCAGGCGTAACATTGTCGGAACTCAAGGAAATCGGAGAACGGCACATTCCTAAAATCCTGCACGACGCGATAACGCAGGTGGCAAACCCATTCGTTCGGAACATCGCGACAATCGGCGGAAACATATGCGCAAAGGAACAGAAACTCGGACTTTTTGCGCCGCTTCTCGCCCTCGACGCCCAGGTGGAACTGAAAAGCCAGTCGGAGACAAAGTTCGTCTCTTTCCAGAATTTCAACGAAGTCCCCGAAGACAGAATCCTTACTACAATCAGAATCCCGCTTGACGACTGGGACGTTTGCCTGTATTTCAGGCTGGGACCAAAAAACAGGATAACGGCGCGTTCGGCAGGATTTGCGTTCCTTGCCACAAGCGAAAAAAGCACAATCTCCGCGCTGCGCATAGCCTTCGCAGGACCGTTCGCGTTCCGCTGCGTATCGCTTGAAAACCGCCTTCTTGGAAGAAAACTTCCATTGGATTACAACGAGATTGAAGGATTCATAAAGGAAGCTACGGAAACCTTTGACGCAACCGCAGGAAAGAAAAACTATGCGGCCATACTAAAAAAACAGTTCCAAAATCTTGTGCGCTATTCTCTTGAGCAGCTGACGTAAAAAAAAGCGGAAAGCCTTATTTTTCGTGAAAATCAATTTTCCGTTCGGCAAATTTTTCTTTCACATTCCTTGTATATTTCCGAGGTCCTACGGGCTATGTCGGAAGGAATTTCTTTTATGTCGCTCTTTCCTGCAAGATTGTTCTCCTTCAGCCAGTCGCGGACAAACTGTTTGTCATACGAGGCAGGGCTTGTGCCGACCTTGTATTTTGAAAGATCCCAAAATCTGCTGGAATCTGGAGTAAGAACCTCGTCTCCAAGAACAAGTTCTCCGTCCGAATCAAGCCCGAACTCGAATTTTGTGTCGGCTATGATTATTCCGTTTTTGTAGGCGTGTTCGTAGCACTTTTTGTACACTGCCAGGGCGGCGTTTTCAATCTTTGAAGCAAGAGCCTCTCCGATGTCGTTTTTCATATATTCAAGCGTAACGTTTATATCATGCCCTTCCGCTTCCTTTGTGGACGGAGTTACAATCGGCTCGGAAAGCCGTTCCGCCTGTTCGTATTTTTTTTCAAAAGCATGCCCCAAGAAAGGTTCGCCCTTGCTGTATGCGTCGAACATCGAGCCGAACATATACCCCCGGACGATTACTTCATATGGAATCATCTTGAGTTTTTTAACAAGGACTGTGCGTCCCTCGTATTCGCTCTTACGGAATTCTTCAGGCATATCGCCCAAATCCGAAGAAATCATATGATTTTTTACAATGTCTTTCGTGTAGCTGAACCAAAACTCGGAAAGAGCGTTCAAAACTTTTCCCTTGTCCTTTATCAAAGTCGGAAGAATCACATCGAATGCGGAAATTCTATCCGTCGTAACAATGACCATCCTTCCATCCTCAAGGTCATAGACCTCCCGCACTTTTCCGCTCGAATACTTTTTCATGAATATCCCCTTCGCCTTAAAAATCAAAAGGATTCTATCGTTTAAAATCTATTTTTGCAATTAAATTACTTTTTATAAAATCCCGCGCAAAAACTTAAAGATTCCGTTCATAAAAATAAAATTTTATGAAAAAAAAACTATAATTCTAAAAAACAAAATTCCATGCAAACGTGCAAATAAACGATTTTTTCAAAAACTTGACTTTCCTAAGAATCAGCGCAATGCATTGACGCAAAAACTTTATTCTGATATATTACTGAACACGTTACGGGATGTAGCGCAGCTGGTAGCGCGTCTGGTTTGGGACCAGGATGTCGCAGGTTCAAATCCTGTCATCCCGAATAAATAATTCAAATACACAAGCTTTTCAATTTTTAAACATTTTAAAAGCTGAACTTTAAGCCCGGATATTTATATAGAATGTCCGGGCTTTGTAATTAAAAAAAAACGGAACAATGCATTTACTAAATCGAATAAAACATCTCTAAAAAACATTTTTATCTTACATAAGCCGATTTAATAATCTGCATAAATGTTTAATAAAACGCCTACTCTTAATTCCGATTTATAAATCAAACAATAAAATATTGCAAATCAAAAGAAAACTCATTACCATCATAGCCATGCCGTTCATCAGAAAAAAAGAACTTGATTCATATCTTTCAGAAACACTAAAAACAATATCCCGAAACATAAAGGAAAATTACGAATATTTTTCAAACCCCAAAGATATTGAAGACCGGAAAATTAAAGACGACTGCAAGGCTGCTCACCAACAGCTGGAAAAAATACGTCAAACCGTTCATTGCGTGGATGACCTTTCTTTACTTGACGAAAACGACATTGACTTTGTCTACCAATGCCTTGCTCTTTACGAAGGGGAATTCACGATAAGCCACAGAAGTTTTGAACGGCAAAAAGAAGACGAAAGAAACTACAGGAAACTTGAAAAACTCCTCAATCTTTTTTATTGACCTGAATCTTAAAAATCATCGGGTGAAAGGACGAAAAATGGAAAACAAAAACTTTTATCAGGCGGAACTTTTTTCCAATCGTCTGAAAAAAAAATACAGGGAAATACGAAAATGGGCGAGGCGAAACGGAATCACTTCCTACAGAATCTACGACAGAGACATTCCCGAAATCCCCCTTTCACTTGATGTATACGAATTTCTTCCGGAGAACATAAAAGAAAAATCCCAAGCAAAAGATTTTTTCGATAACGTGAACAAAAAGATTTCCGAAAACGACCCGAAAGTTCAAAAAGAACTTGAAAGCCGGCTTTGGGCTGTCATTTACCTTTACGAACGGCCATACGAAAAAGATACCGTCGAAGAAGAAAAATGGCTTTCGCTAATGGCGGAATCCGCCTCGCGAGTTTTGAACGTGCCTGAAAAGCGAATCATAAAAAAAATGCGCAAAAGCCAAAAAGGTCTTTCCCAGTACGAAAAAAACGTTGGCGAACGCGAGGTAAAAGGCCTTGTCTACGAACAGGGGGAAATATTTTCGGTTGACCTTTCCTCGTACATAGACACCGGGCTTTTTTTGGACCACAGACCGACGCGGCTTTTAGTAAAGGAAGAGGCGAGCCAAAAACGTGTGTTGAATCTTTTTTGCTACACGGGAAGTTTTTCCGTCTACGCTGCGGAAGGCGGCGCCTCATACGTAGAATCCGTTGATCTATCGAACACGTATCTTTCGTGGGCAAAAGAAAACATGACGCTGAACGGCTTTTCGGACGAAAAAAAATATATTTTCATAAAATCCGACGCTGTAAGTTGGCTTTCAACAAAACTCAAAGCCATAGGCAACGACGAAAACTCAAAATTCGACATCATAATACTTGACCCGCCTACTTTCAGCAATTCAAAGTCTGCGCACGATGACCTCGACATAAACCGAGACTGGAAAAAACTTGTCGAAAACTGCGTGAAACTTTTAAAACCAAAAGGAACACTTTTTTTCAGCACGAACAGCAATCGGCTTTCATTTGCGCCGGAAGCCCTTCCCGAAAATGTGGATTTTTTAGACATAACACAAAAATCGATTCCAAAAGATTTTGAAAGAAAAAAATGCCATAGATGCTGGAAGATAACAGTCCGCTAAAAACGTTTTTTCGGAAATCCACGGCGTTTTACACTTCGCAATAATTTTAACGAATAGACAGATAAAAAACGCCTAAAAATCTTGCAAATGTAAACGAAACTTAAAAAAATATCCGCACGCAAAACATTTCGATTTAAAACAAAAAAGACCGTCCAACCGGACGATCCTTTCTTGGCAGGAATTACTTTGACTCCTTGATTCCGTATCGCTTGTTGAAGCGGTCAATTCGTCCTGCAGTATCGACAAGTTTCTGCTTGCCAGTGTAGAACGGGTGGCAGGCGGAACAGATTTCGACCGATATGTTTTCCACTGTAGAGCGGGTCTCAATCACGTTGCCGCATACGCAAGTAATCTTTGTCATCTTGTATTCCGGGTGTATTCCCTTTTTCATTTTTCACTCCCACTGTAGTTGCCCGATAACGCAGAGCATAATCTCATTCCGTTACCACAATCTACAATATTGAATTATAAGTGTGGCGATTATATTCAATTATAAAAAATTAATCAACCGCCGCAGTTCCAACATTCATGCTGGCAAGGAAAGCGTCGTTTGTCCTGCTTTTCTTCATGCGGTCAAGAATGAGTTCAAGTATCTCGGTATCTTCCATAGGACCGAAGACTTTACGCAAAATCCAAAGCTTTGAAAGTTCGTCCTGAGAAAGGAGAAGTTCTTCGCGCCTTGTGCCGGATTTTTTGATGTTGATGGCAGGAAAAAGCCTTCTTTCCGAAAGTTTTCTGTCAAGATCGATTTCGCTGTTTCCAGTTCCCTTGAATTCCTCAAAAATTACCTCATCCATGCGGCTTCCGGTTTCCACAAGAGCCGTGGAAATTATCGTAAGAGAACCGCCTTCCTCGATGTTCCTTGCCGCACCGAAGAAACGCTTAGGTCTGTGAAGGGCGTTAGAATCCACACCGCCTGAAAGGACTTTTCCCGACGTCGGAACGGTTACGTTGTACGCCCGGGCAAGACGTGTGATTGAATCAAGCAGAATAACCACATCTTTTTTATGCTCGACAAGACGCTTTGCCTTTTCAAGAACCATTTCCGCAACCTGAACGTGGCGTGTCGCCTGTTCGTCAAATGTCGATGAGATTACCTCGCCCTTTATCGCACGCTCCATCTCCGTAACCTCTTCCGGCCGCTCGTCTATCAGAAGGACAATCAAGTAGACTTCAGGATGGTTCGCCGTTATTGAATTCGCGATTTTCTGCATGAGCGTGGTCTTTCCCGCCTTTGGAGGAGCGACTATCAAAAGCCTCTGCCCTTTTCCGATAGGGCTGAAAAGATCCACTATTCGAGAAGAAACTTCCGTCGAAACTGTTTCAAGGCGAAGTTTTTCCTTTGGATAGAGAGGCGTAAGGTTTTCAAAAGGAATACGCGTCTGCGCAATTCTAGGCTCGTCAAAATTCACTGTCTCAATCCTGAGCAAAGCGAAAAATCTTTCGCCTTCCTTTGGTGAACGGGTTTGCCCGTAAACGGTATCTCCCGTCTTCAAATTAAAAAGCCTAATCTGGCTCGGTGAAATATATATGTCGTCCGGGCCGGGAAGATAACTGTTCTGCGGAGAACGAAGGAACCCGTATCCGTCAGGAAGAATCTCAAGAGAGCCGGATGCAAAAATTATTCCGCCGTGCTCCGTATGCGCCTTAAGAATTACGAATATAAGTTCCTGCTTTTTCATAGGTGCAAGGTCGTCCTGATTAAAGCCGTATTTTACGGCAAGAGAACGAAGTTCATGCATACCCATTATAGTAAGGTCGTTTATCAAAAGCCTTGGTTTTGACGAGTTTTCGTCGGAAGGATTTGCATCCGGCGGAGTCTGCAAAACCGAAGGATCTATTGCACCTGTCGGAATCGGCATATCGCTTTTATGCTCGTTCCTTGAAAAACCCTTTGACGCGGGCTTTCGTGAGTTCATGTATCTTGAGCCGCCGCTACCGTTCCCGCTCCAGTTTGAACTCTGTCTGTAATGAGTGCTTTCCGCCGATTGCGAAGCCGCATTTTCCCCGTCGTTTGAAGAAACGTCGGAAGCTTTTTCTTCCGTTTTTACTTTTACAACACGCTTTCTTGGCTTTAACGTAACCTTCACAGGTGCCGAAGAATTAGAGTCGCCGGAATCACCTGAATCTTCCGTTCCTGATGCAGCCTCGTGATTTTCAGAATCGCCGGATGAATAAAAGTCGGAATCCTTCGAAATTTGGGATGAGGAATCAAATGATTCCGGTTGGACATCAGCGTCCGTCTGCGGCTGACCGTTAGTATTCGCCAAGCCGTCTTCTGAGTGCCGTTTTCTTAAGGCCATTCAAAAACTCCATAATTTTATTTGGTATATATCATAGGATTTACAAAAATTGATTTTCAGATGATAAACAAAAAGACTTGATCCTAATTGAGATTTGTAATTATTACTTATTAATACATTTTTTGTCAACCGCTAAAAATAAAGTATCGCATTAAGTTTTAAACTATTCTATCACGTCGGAACGAAGCACCATCGCAGACTTGTATTCTCTTGAAGCAACGGAAAAAAGATTTTCTTCCGGCACTTTTTCAAGCATGGTAACATTCCCTTCAAAGTTCACATTGTTTTCAATCCGTATTCTTGCAGTCGTTATATCGCCTGTAACCGAGCCGCCGTTACATATTTCAACCCTTTCAGAAGCTTCGATGTTTCCTGTAACGGCCCCTGAAATAACTATTGATTTTGCAGATATTTTTTCTACTATGCATACGGCATCCTTTGCTATTTCAAGATTTCCGGTTGCCTTTATTCTTCCGTTGAATTTTCCGGTAATTATAAGGTCGTCGCTGAACTCAAGAACCCCGTCAAATTCCGTCTCGGGCCCGAACACAGTCAGCGGTCGCCTTTCTTCGTAACTTCGCTTATTTTTTCCGTCTGCCATGGGATGAATACTACACCAATAAACCTAATTTTTCAATGCAGAACGGGAATCTTACCTATAACATAGTTTTGCTTAAAAGATTCGCTTCTTGCGGTAATTTTACCCGTAGAAGATATTATGCAGGTTTCTCCGCTTGCAGAACTTCTTACGCTCGGAACATGATTTTCAACGCTCCTGAACACAGCCATTTTTAAATGCTGAACCTGACACCGCTTTGACTTTGACCATGAATCATTCGAAAGATTTACAAACGCCCTTCTGCCCTTCTTGTAAAATTTTTTCAAATCATTTCCGAATGTGTCTTCAAAGCATATCGGAGACGCAAAATTAAAGTCGTTTCCGTTGTTCGTCTTAAACGAGAACACGGTTCTTTCTTTACCCGGAGTCCAAAGAAAATTGTTTTTGCGGTTTATACGTTCTTTTAAATTTACGCACCTTTCTGAAAACGGAAGATATTCTGAAAAAGGAACAAGATGCATTTTTCTGTACACATAAGGCTTCGGCGGAATTACATTCTTTTTAGGAACAAAAAAATACGCAGAATTATAGTCATCTTTTTTTTCGGAATGAAAATTTCCTATTACAAATGCGCAAGTTTTTGAATCGATATAAAAAAGAAGTTCTTCCACAATCTTTTTCCGCTCGCTACGGGCGGGATTTTTATAGTTTAAAAGGATAGAAGGAATAACCGCAGTCTCAGGCCAAACAACAAGTTCTATTCCGGGATTTTCGCTTAAAGCCTTGTCGGTAAGATTCATCAAAACACGAATGTCGTTTATATATGCGCCGATGTTTTTTTCGTCAGGATTCGGATTATGCTGAATGGCGCAAACAGTAATTTTTTCAGAATCAAAATCACGTTTTTCAGTAAGGCGGACTTTTATAAATCCGTAAATAACGGAAAAGTTCACTATTAAAAAAAACAGAATTAAAAGAAAAAGCTCTCTTTTACAAAAACGCTTTTCAAGCACGGCTTCCGTAACTTCAAACACAACGGCGGAACAAAGATAAAGAACGGCGGAAACGCCGAACACGCCGAATATATCCGCAATCTGAATCAAATATATGTTTCTGTATTGAGTGTAGCCGTTTATTCCGTAATTAAAGCCCGAAAATCCTAAAGTTTTTGCATATTCAAACAAAACAGGAACAAGAACGTATAAAAGCCGGGAAAAGCGCTTAAAAGTTCTTCCGCATAGTTTAAGAATCTCAAAAAAAACGGCATAAAGCGCAAAATAAAGAACGCACACGCAAAGCATAAGCGGAATGCTGAAGAAAAAAAGCCACGCGGCATAAAGTAGGCTTGCTATAATTCCGTAGATTCCGCCGTAAAGCCAGGCGTTCTTAAAGGTAAGTTCTTTTACAAGAAAAAGAACCGGAAGCAGTACAAACCATGCGGAAAAAGAACTGTCCAATGCAAAAAGAAGAGCAGCAGAAAAAAGAAGAAATATTTTTCTGTGCTTTTTAAATATTCCTACAGGCAGGCTTTGTCTAAGACTCGTCGGAATCGTCTATATCAAGATTTTTAAGCGTTGTTTTAAGATCCTTTCCGGGACGGAAAACAGCCGTATATCTTGCCTTTACCGAAACCTGTTCGCCTGTTTTAGGATTTCTGCAAACTTCCCTTCCCTTTCTAAGGCGCGGCTCTAAAGTTCCGAAGCCTCTAAGTTCAATAGAAGATTTTTTAGTCAGTGCGGATTTCAATTCCTGCAAAAACAAATCAACAACTTTAAGAACTTCGGATTTGTCTATGCCGACCCTTCCGTGGATTGAGTCCACAATCTCGTATTTTGTTACTTTTTTTCCGTCCATACCAGATACTCCAGCAGGAAAAAAAATCCAGCCAGAAAAAGCTGACTGGATTTTGATGTCGGTCTTTATAACCTATTCTGCGGCTTTTGCGGCAAAACTGACGTTAAAGAGCTTCATCATTCTTGACTTCTTTCTGGAAACAGCGTTTCTTGTAAGAACACCCTTTCCTCGAGCGCTGTCAAGTTCACTGACCAATGTCCTTAGCCTGGTTTCCGCAAGTGCCTTATCCTTTGCCTGAACGGCTTCCAGATACTTTTTGGCATATGTTTTGCAAGAACTTTTTATCGCCTTGTTGTGAAGTCGTCGTACTTCGCTCTGTGCATGTCGTTTTTCTGCCGATGATTTCTTAGTTGCCAAAGTAGACCCCCAAAAAAGATAGTTAACTTACAAGATAGTAACGAATGACTTAAATTAAGTCAATCGCTTTTAATGTTTTTATAAAAAACTTTGCACGGACAAAAATTATCCGTGCAAAGACAATGTTTTTACTTATTTTTTAGCCGGTTTGACATTTTCCCAGTTTACGGATGTGGTATTGGGATACTTCAGGTTATCCGTTCCCGGATACCATTCCGAGACAGAAGATTGATTCGTGAGTTCCCCCAAATCGTACTGTCCTTTTGTAGGCTTCCATTCAAAGTTCCCTGACGCAGGAACCTTGACGGTTACCGTCCATATGTTTCCTGTAGAAGAACAGGTGCCTCTTACCGCCTTAGTCCAATTATTCGCCTCTGTAAATGAACCGCAAAAGAACACGGCTCGTCCCCAACCTGCATCACTTGTACAGCTTAGCGTAACCTTTACAGAAGTGTCGTATTCTTTGCTTGCAACTGCGGAATCTTCCATTCCTGCGTGCGAGGCTTTTGCGTATATTGTCTGCCCGGAAGTCATTGTAACGGGCGTAGTATACGTGTTCGTTATTGTGCTTGTAGAAAATCCGTACATTATGGTAGCGTCTTTTGTTCCGCAGGTAATTGTAGCTTTGCCGTCTGTAATCTCGATTTTGGGCGTTCTGCACTTAGGTGTACCGGAACCGGCTTTCTTCCAAATCTTAAAATCCGTTCCTTCGTACTCAGGAGTATATCCTGAATCTGTGGGCGTGTAACTGTTTCCGATAAGCACAATAAGGCTTCCGTTTGTACCTGTTACTTCCGCAGCATAACCTGAACTTGTAGCCTGTTTTGTTGTCCTTTCGGAATTGTATTCGATTCCTAAGGATTTTCGCAGCTCTATAAGCTTATCTATATGCTGTCTAAGCGTGTTGGTTGTTCCGGGAACGTTTTTATCGCCCATGTAACTTGAGCTTGCAGTAAGGTGGCTGTGCTGATAAGTTGATTCGTTGCTTCCGCTTTCTGCAAACGTAAAGTAATGGCTCCATGAAACGCAGGGGAATCCCGGATGAGTTAATATAAGCGCATAAGCCGCACCAACTTTGTCACTAGTCAAAGCCCAATGCCCCTGATTTGAGCCCGTATCGTGGTTGTCTACAAACGTAACCGCATCCTCAGGCTGGCTTATATAAAGGTTGGAGTTGTCTGCAAGAAGAGCGTAGTTGTTTGACGCAGCGCTGCCATTCGAACTGCCATTGCTTTCAAACCATGTGCAGCCGAACACATTGTTCATTGCGCCTTTTAAAGCAAAGTCGAATGCTTTTGAACGTTTTCCGCCTTCCGTCTCTGTATTTGAAACCCAATTTTTTATCTCGTTTCCCCACGAATCAGGAGAAGAAGGATTGTAGTCGTTTGTAGGCCAGTACTCACCGACCGAGAAAGCCGCGGACGTTCCCGCATTGTATTTTCCTACATACTTAGCGCCGAAGCCTTTTACAAAATCGTATCGCCAGCCTACAAAGCCTGCAGGAATAAGAACATTATTCATCCAGTCTATGATTCCCTGCTGAACGCTTACGTTTGTGTGGTCAAGGTCTCTGTATGCACTGTACTTTTCGCCTGAATCCTGAGCGCCTTTTTTAGAATGACCGAACATCGGGCTGTTTGTACTTGAAAATCCTTCGTCGTCGGAACAGATTGCATAGTAATTATCGCACCATGAAGGATTTGTAAAGTCTCCCCAAGATGTTGTTCCCGCCCTGTGGTTTACAACAATGTCTGCAATTGCCTTTGCAGGACTTATTGCGGAAATCATTGCGGTAAGGTCTTCTTTTGAGCCGTAAAAGCTGTTAAGGTCGTTCAGCTGAGTGGGAGCATAGCCTTCACTTGAAGAGCTGTCGCATTTTGAAGGAGGCGGACACCACACATATTCAAACGTGTTTTTAATGTCATTTGCACGCTCTTTTACAACCTTGTACCATTTATACCAGTTGGGGCTAGGGTGTTCCGCATTAAAGCCCGCCCCTCTTGGAGCGGAGTTCCATGTAAAGCCCTGAAGCATAACTCCGCTTGAGTTTTCGGTTAAGGTTTGAGCTTTTTTAAGAAAGCTTTTTCTTACAACAGGAGAGTTCTCGTGGCCTGCAAGCGTGCATATTGCCTTTACGGTTGTGTTTTTTTCAACCGTAAAAGGAGCGTTATACACTGCGCTTGAAGTTGTAGGTTCGTTTCCGTCCGTTGTGTAGTAAACGGTAGCGCCCGAAGCACCCGGTGCAATTGTAACAGTGGTGCTTGAATCAAACGGAGTGGTTCCGCTTATAGTAGGAGAAGCGCACGCAGGTTTTTGAGCCTCAACTTTTACCTGCTTAAAGATTACTACAGACCACGGATTAACCCCGTAATTACCACCCGCTGCCTTATATTCACATGATTTATCCGAATCGCTCCAGCAGTTAAAGTTGCTTTCTGCAAAAAGAGCCGTGTCAACAATTCTTGTCCATCTGTAGCCCGCAGCAGGAGCAGGAACGGTGTATTGAACCGGGTCAGTATGCATATTCATGAACATAAGATAGTCATGTCCGTCCTGAACCTTTGAACCTTCAATCTTTATCCAAACACATTTGCCGGTATTTGAAAGGTCACTTGTTCCGTTCTCTTTTTTGAACGTGTACGTAACCTTATCATAATTATCCTGCCTTAAGCACGGCTCCGTTGCACGGAGGTTCATCATGTACTTCATGAACATGAAGTTTCCGTTACGGTTTTCTATATTATTGAAAGTTCCAAAATTGTTGTGGTAAGCCATAGAGCCGCCCGAAGCATCTTCGGTTGAACACAAATGCGGCGACTTTGTATTTATCATTCCGTAGTTGTTCCACGTAGCAACGGAGTCCACGTTGTACGGATTGTTGTTTCCGTTTTGTGTTCTGTTGAACTCATCGCCCCATACAATAAGCGGAACGCCGCGGCTCATCATTTGAATAGCCGTATAGTTTCTGTTCGCCTGTCTTTTGTTTTCAGGATTATTTCCAAATAAATATCCCGGAACGGAAGAATCTCCGCCGTCTGAAGGACCGAATGGCCACTGCAGTTTAGTTGAGTCACCGTTATAGCTTGAACCCGCAGGAGTATATCCCGAACAAAGGTCTGCAAGCGTGTAACCGTCGTGGGCAACAATAAAGTTTACGGATTTATGAGGACCGCCCTGGTCATTAAAGTTAGCGTAGTCGCCGTTTATAAAGTCGTTTATATTTTTTTCGTTTCTGTCGCCTTTTCCGACATAGTTTCTAAGAGCATCCCTAAATCTTCCGTTCCATTCACCCCATTTTGAAGGGAACTTTCCTACCTGATAGCCGTCAGAACTGCTTGTATCCCACGCTTCCGCTATCATTTCAACGTTTTTTGATTCACCAAGAGAAGCTATGTCGGTGAGCGTCTGCGCATCGCTTGAGAAACTCCAGCCTGTTCCGCCTTTTACTCTTCCCAAAACAGGAGCCAAGTCGTATCTGAATCCGTCAACTCCCATTTCGTCTATCCAATATTTAAGCGAATCAACAATCAGATTTCGCACGGTAGAGTTGTCGCACTGCATATTGTTTCCGCAGCCCGTTGTTTCCCAGTAGCAGGCGTTCGTTGCACTTCCATCGCTTGTAAGACAGTAATACGTGGAGTTATCGATTCCGCGCATAAACAGAACTTCGCAAGTTTTGTAGTTATCGCCTGAATGTTCATTCTCGCCTTTTCCGAACCATGGGCCGCCTTCACCCGTGTGATTGAATACAACATCAAGGTAAACTTCTATTCCTTCGTCGTGAAAAGACTTAACCATTTCTTTAAATTCTTTTGTAGGGCCTCCGGGAGACTTGTCGTGAGCATAGCGTCTGTCGGGTGAAAAATATCCGTACGTCATGTAAGCCCAATAGTTTCCGCCCGCTTTGTTATCAGGGTTTCCGTCGTTGTCGGCTTCATGCACGGGAAGGAACTCAACAGTGTTTACGCCCAGAGCTTTAAGGTACTTTGCCATGTATGCGGCACCTTTGTAAGTTCCCCTATACTCTGCCGGAACATCAGGAACGGAAGAAAAGCCGTCGATTCCCGAAAGAATTGAAGAAAGACGTGCCGAAGAAGGATGCATTGTAAGTCCTCTTACGTGCGCCTCATAAATTATAGCATCTTTTTGCGGAATTTCGGGCTTTGTTCCGAACGATGTGCTGTCGTTTACAATAACCGCCTTGGGAACGTATTTTCCGGTATCAAAGTTTCGTCTTTTAACGCCTTTGTACATTTCTTCGCCCGTTCCGTACATTCCGTCGTTATGCTCCGTTCCTAAAGCAGAAGCATTACGTTTGTCGTGGGAAAGCTCTTTTGCATACGGGTCAAATACAACTTTGTTAGGATTAAAGCGGTTTCCCTTATCGTCATAATCTTTTACAAAACCGGCCTCACTGTTTCCGCGCTTCCAAGATTCGGAGAACGTCCAGTTTTCGCCCCAGCAGCGGAACGCATAATATTTACCGGTAAGGTCGCCTGAAAGTTTTGCCCGCCAAATATCATCGCCCGTATTTTTAGTAAGCCAATAATCATATTTTGCATCTTTTCCGTAAGGCGCATCGTATATTTCAAGAAGGATTTTTGTAGCATTCTTGGAATAAAGAGCGAAGGTTGTATTTCCCGCATCAACTTTTGCACCCAACGGATACGTTGCTGTAGTCCAAGTTGATTGTTCAACCTGAGAATAAAGCCCTTTCGAAGGATGCATTTCTCCGATTTTAGGAACTGCAAAAGTCCAGCTAACAATATCGGAATGATAAAAGCCCGAAGCAACGCCCACTGCTTTAAGTTTTGTTCCGACATTTACAGGTATTCCCGCCGCAGAGTATTCCTTTCTTGTAGAAGAAGTTAGAGGGTCTGTTTCGTCTGTGGTGTAATATATAGTTCCGCCGCTCAACGGAGTTTCATCGTCAAACGTTCTAAGAGAAAGATAAACGGTCGTGTTAGCAGAAATAAACTCCGTTATGGATTTTCCCGAACTGTCTTCAAGCCTTGGAGAAGGAACTTTTATAACAATCGGTTTTCCCGAATTCGCTTTTACAGATTCGCCTTCTTTTACAGTAATCTTTTCAGAATGAAGAACTGTTCCGCTTTCATCTACAATATAAAACTCCCATGTACCGGGGGCTATATTTGAAATCGTCTGGTCGCTTCCTGTAAGATTAAGCGTTTTTTCTGAAACGGGGTCGTTCAGCCACGCTGCCGCACCTGTAACGGCAGTATTCGTTTTGAACTCAACCGTTCCGGGATTCATCTTATAGGACGGGTATTCCGTTGCGTTCCTTACAAAATCGCAAATCTTTCCTATATCTGCAAGTAAAGGCGTATCGGAAGGAATCTTATCTTTGATTTTCTGAAGCTTTTCTTCATCCAAAATCGAAACATCGTAGCCGTCAGAAATAAGTTTTTCGATTATATTTCCTAAAGGAGTTGAAGCCCAGTCTACAGTAACATGATTTACAGCGTCAGCTTTTACGTCAACAACAGCTTTAAGAGCAACACCGTCCATCTTGTCCAAAATGCTTTTGATGGTGCGCTTTGCCTGAACGGTAACAACCCTGTTTCTTCCGGCAGTAATATTTTCAATTACAGCGGAAGACTGTGAAGAAGAAACCTCAACATCATTTTTAGACACGGAAGTCATTCCCTGCCCGATAACAGTGATGTCAGCCTTATCTATGACCTGAACATAGACCTCGCGGCTTTTAAAAAGATTCTTTGAATAGTCAACGCTGATGCTACCCTTTGTAGAACCTATAGGTGCAGCATCGGACGAAACTTCCGCAGTGCACGACAGAAAAGCCGCCGTAAACAAAACAAACGAAAGCATGACAAAACCGATTCGTGAAAGTTTACCCTTCATATTACCCCCAAAAACATATGTAAATATAGAAAAATAAGTAGATAAGACCGGAATAACCCTATTCGACAGAACAATTATACACTATTTTTTATGTATATCAAAACAAAATTTTATTAAATATAAGAATTCGGGCGGACGGACGGGAATTTTTAAAGCTTCGTTCATCCGATTATCTCTCGTATGCCCGCCCCAAGTTTTCCTTACGGAAAACTTGGGGCGGCGGTCAAAGAATAATAAGGTACACGACCGATTTTTCCGCTGCCGCCCCCTCCCTTATTACAACTACAATCGATGACCTATTACGGCTGGAATAGGTCACATGTTTCAGTACTACACGAAAGTAACATTAGGCGAAATTGCAAGATGAGGGACGGGCATTTTAAAGGCTTCGTTCATAATATAATGCTTCGTATGCCCGTCCCAAGTTTTCCTTACGGAAAACTTGTATAACGTATAGTGAACAGCAAGAAAAGAATAAAAGATTGTAGAATCGATTGTTACCGCCGACAG
>CALHVG010000032.1 GCA_938039145.1 uncultured Treponema sp. | reverse complement strand
ATGAAAAATCTACCGTTGAAATGGATTTTTTTATCCGCGATGCCGAATCTCTTGTTCCTGTAGAAGTAAAGGCGACCGACAGTGCTACGGCTTCTCTTAAAAATCTGATAGAAAAAGAAAAATATCCGGATATTCATTACGGGATAAAACTCTGCGCAAAGAACATCGGATTTAATGGTAAATTGTATACATTCCCGTATTTCTGCACGTTTTTATTGAAACGATATATGTTGGAAAAAATCGCTTCTAGGGGAAATAACGAAAAATAGGTGGAACGATTTGTTTTCGTTTAAATTATTTACAAAATACGCATTTTAGAATCTTTCTTTTTTTTCTAAAACCGGATTTTTGCGCCGAGCGTGGAGCAGTTGCCGAAGGCAAGGCGAATGGCGTAAGCCGTTCGACCGAGCGTTAGCGGGCTGCGGAAGGCGAGTTGGAGGATAATCTGCGCCAATATTATGAAAATAAAAATGGTTTTTTGCGTGTGGATGTGGGCAGTAAGTGCTTAAAAAATCGCAGGCAGGTAAGGCGGCGTGCGTTATGAACAATGCGATTTCTAAAATTCCGAATGGGTTTCAAAGTAAAATGCCTTGTAAAATCAAAAAAAATATTGTAGATTTCCGATAGATTTTACGTTTGTGATGAACTACGGAAGATTCTACGGAACACCCTTACCAATGATGCCACGGCACATTGCGTATCAACATCAACAAGTAATTTACTGATTCAATTTTCTCAATTTTATCAAACTTTTCGAGGTCTATCATGAATGTGTATGCTAGGCGTTATCTTGTTGACGCTATGGGTGGCATGGCTCAGGGGCTTTTTTCGTCGCTCCTTGTGGGAACAATTATTAGGACGCTGGGCGAGCTTCTTTTGAGGCTCTCGGCAAATCCGATTTTTCAGTTTTTGGTTGATGCAGGAAAATTCTGCTCCGAAACCCATGTTGTGGGGGCAGCCATGGCAATCGGAATCGGAAAATCGCTGGGAGCGAATTCTCTTGTTTTGTTCAGTCTTGTGGCGGTCGGAGGAAGCGCAAATGTGTTGGGCGGAGCTGGCGGTCCTTTTTCGGTGCTGATAATTTCAATCGCGGCGGCAGAAATCGGAAATCTTGTAAGCGGAAAAACAAAAATAGATATTCTTTTAACGCCTCTTTTAACGATATTGAGCGGAATCTTTTTAAGTTTTCTTTGCGCAAAACGCATCGGGATTGCGGCGTCGTGGATAGGAAAATTCATAATGCTTTCCACAGAATTTCACCCGTTTGCGATGGGAATTTTTGTTTCCGTGGTCGTGGGAATTGTTCTTACGTTGCCAATATCGTCCGCAGCGATATGCGCCGCCCTTGGACTTACGGGGCTTGCCGGAGGAGCTGCGGTTGCCGGCTGTTCGGCTCAAATGGTTGGTTTTGCTGTAATGAGTTTTAAAGAAAACGGATGGGGCGGGCTGATTTCGCAAGGGCTTGGAACTTCAATGCTTCAGATGCCAAACATCATGAAAAATCCTCGCATTTGGATTGCGCCCACACTTGCAAGCGCAATAACCGGTCCGCTTTCCACCTGCCTTTTTAAGATTCAGATGAACGGACCGGCGATTTCAAGCGGAATGGGAACGTGCGGATTTGTCGGGCAGATTGGAATAATTACCGGCTGGCTGAGTCCAAGTCCCGAAGCCGTAAATTGGGCAATCCACAGGGCTGAAAAGATGGGCTTTGCATCTGAAGAAATCGCCGCCATCACAGGCGAAAGTCTTAGGCTTTTTCCGTCGGCATGGAATTGGTTCGCTCTTCTGATGATTTCGATTGTGCTTCCGGGAGTCCTTGCGTGGATTTTCTGCCGTTTGGAACAAAAATTGGGCTGGATAAAACCCGGCGACCTGAAACTGGAAAATTAAATTTCCGCTCAATCGAAAATCGAGGTTTTTACAAGTTTTATTTTGTTCGCCATTCCTACAGAAAAAAGCCGAATTTCGCCGCTTTGCTCCAATCGGAATTTCAAAATGCAGTCGTCCTGCCGCTTTGAAAGAGAAATCGGCTTTCCAAGAAAATTATTCATCTTGCTTGCTTCGTTGTCGTTCGGCATGGAAAGTTCCAGCAATGCCCCCGACAGGATTGCGTTTTCTATCATCCGGATTTTTCCGGCATAATTCATTCCGTCGGTTTCAAGAATTTCAAGACGGACGTTTTCCGCCCTCAACTGTTCCTGCGAAATTATTATTCCTTTTTCAATTCTGAGGGCAAGGGCATTTTCCTGCTGCTTTGTAAGCCCAAGCGATTTTAGCGTCTTGAAATATTGAGCCTTGGTTTTGTTTCCTTCTTGCAAAAGTTCTTCAAGCAGTTCTGCGTTTTGTTCCGCCGTGTTTTCAAAATCAAGTTTTCTCGCGCTCTGCAAAAGCGGAAACGGCAAAGTTTCTTTTCCAATTTCAGGATTTTTTACATTTCCCATGAATTCAAGTCCGACATTTTCGCTGAATTTGGAAAAATCGTCGTCCAGCGGAATGTTCAAAAGGTATATTCCTTCGCCCAATTTTGTCTGAATAAAAGACTTGGCTTTCGGATTGTTTTCAAGGATTCTTGAAGTTTTTTCGTCGAGTTTCAGCACATAGCCTTTGTAAACAACTGCGGAAGTAAAAGTTTTGTGCCATTCTTCTATATTCATTCGAAGATTTTGGGGAATTTCGTACGCATCGTATTTTTGCAGAAGCGAAAAAATCTGTTCGGGAACAATATTTTTGTCAAAAGCCCGACTTGCGGATTTCCGTGTGATTTCAAATTCAGCCACCGTGCCGGATTTTACGATATTCATAAAATCCATCAGGGGAACAAGTTCCGAAAGAGAAAATCCGGGCATAAGCGTTATGCTTGTTCCCGCGTTGATATTCAAAAGTCCTTTTTTAGAATCCATGGAAAAGTTTTCGCCGTCGATAAAAATTTCAGCCGGAACAAAAATGTCTTCTCCGCTTGAAGTTTTTCCGTAAACCGAAAAAAGACCGAGCGAAATTGCGTTCCGCACGATTTTTTCGATGATTTTCCCTGAATATCTGTGCGGTCGTTCAGTTCTAAAATCTTTTTCCATAAAATCGACAATTTCTGCGTTTAGGCGAATCCTTTCGATTTTTGAAAATCGTTCTTGCCGCTCGGAAAATTTCGTTCCGTCGTTCCGATTTGACAAAATGAACGCCGCATCCGTCAAAGACGAAAAAACAAAACCTTCCTTGGGAACTGAATTCAAAAGCTCCAGCAAAAGTTGTCCGTAAAGCAAAAAACCTTCTCGCCCAAGATTTTCGGCGCTCGCCACCGCAAGATACACGTATTGAAAAATTTCGGGAAGTTCCGCAAATTTTTCAAGAACGCCGTCGTCAACGCAAAGGGATTTTCCTTTGAATCGGACAATTCCGATATTGAAAAAGCCGTTCAGCAGAAGCGTCGGCGTTTCCGATTTTCCCAAAAAAATGTTTTCCAACCGCTCCGAATATTTTTTCTTTATTGAAAGGTCGTTTTTGCTCATTTCAGGATTTGCCCGAATGAAAGAAATGTACGAGGCAATAAAAATAGGCGAAATGCAGAACGAAGAATCCTGATTTTTTTGAACACATTCTGTTTTTGGAAAAATCTTTGCGATTCCAAGGAACGGTTTTAGTGCGTCCTCGACAAGCGGATTTATTTCCAACGCTGCCTCGGAAAATCCCCGTTCCGAATAGGAATAGATTAAAAGCCTTTCGCTCAAATTCAAAAGCGCCGAATAAATTACGGAAACGTCGTATCGATTCTGGAAAAAATCTTTCACATTTTCCTGCGTCGGGAACGGAAGCAGCGAAATTAGCGACAAAATCTGAAAATCAAAATCCGAAAGAAAAGAAATTATCCGCCTTTGGTTCTGCTCTTTTCTGAATATTGAACTTAACTGCTCGACTAAATTCTGCTTGTTGTAAGGCGTTTTTATCGGACCAAGATATGTGCGTACGATGTCAAAAAAACGGTTGTCGGGCAAAAGCGTAAGGCTTTCCCGCCACCGCAAGATTTTCAAAACCCTTTTGTCCTGCCCTGATTTTTCATAAACTCCACTCTTCATAATTGTTCCTGTAAATTTAACAGATACGAAAACGCCTATTCTTCAATTTTTGACTAAATTGCATTTTTATCCGGCGGGATAAGGGCGTCAGCAAATTGAAAACCGTGCGATTCTTTATGCCCGAATCCCGTGATTTTTCGTTTTTGTTAAAACATGAAAAAGAACGAAAAGAACAAATACACGCTTGCGGAAAGTATGATTAAATTTCCGATTGCGTGCATATATTTGACTTTCCGAATTTCTGCGAACAAAAGTCCGACTGTGAAGAAAATTCCGCTTGTTATCAGCATTGAAAAACTTGTTATCGAAATTACTCTGTATAATTGCGCAAAAATAAAAAGTCCCGACCAGCCCAAAACGCTGTAAAAAATTACGTTCACAATTTCCATTTTTCGTCCGCCGATGGAACTCAAAAAAATCCCCACAACGCATATTATGCATATTATGGAATTCAGGGCTAAGCCGAAATGAAAATTAACCGACATTGCCTTGATTCCCGTGTAAGAATAGATTGTAAACGCACTTCCGATTGAAAGATAAATCGTCGCTCTGTTCAGCCGTCTGAACACTTCTTTTGCGCCGTCCGGCAAAGCGTGGTGAAGAACGGACATTATGTGATTCAGAATCATAGAAATGCCGAACGCGGTGTAAAGCGCAAAATAAATTTTTGCCGGATTGTAATTTTGCGGAATTTTCTGAATTGCAAGGACATCCAGAAGCGCTGTGGCGGCAATAAAAAGTGCCGCTCCGACTCCCTGCACAATAGAACTGAAAATTTCTTCGCCCAATGTAAACGGACGGAGTTTTTTCTCCTGTTCCAGCCGCTTTTGTTCTTTTTCGATTTGTTTTGCCGCTTTTATTTTTGCGCGTTCGTTTTTTGCGTAATCGTCGGCGGCGTATTCTGCCTTGAGCCGTTCGGGGTCTTCGGCGTATTGAATGTTCACTTCCCGGACTTTTGTATGATATTCATCTTTTAGCTGTTGAAGCCTAAGCTTTTTTTTAAGTTTTAGCGATTTTAAGGTAGAGGCACGCTTTGACTTTGCCGCTATTTCATCTTCCCGAGTCATGATTCCTCCAAAAATTTCCGATATTCCAAAAATTATACCAGTAGGCGGTCATTTTTTCTATATGAAGAATAAATATCTTTTAGAAACAAAAAGGACGGACATTTTAATGCATACCTAAACCTATAACCTGCCGTATGTCCGCCCCAAGTTTTTTCGTTTGGAAAAACTTGTAAAATTGTGTATTGCGTATATGCTTTTAGTTGAATGTCGAGTTTTAACAAAACTCGACATTCAACCTTTTATGCAACACCGTTTTTGTAATTTTTAGAATGTCTATAGAAGTGGGTAGATATTTCAGAGTTTTTCGAAACTTACGGTTATAGTTTTGTCCGGAGCGAAGTCCGCCGGTTTTACTTGGTATGTATATTCGGTTTTGTTGCTTAAAGATTCCGGCTTGCCGTTGATAAGCCAGTTTTTAACCGCTTCGCCGGAATTAAGTTTTGCCGTAAACTTGTACCAATCTCTTTCTTTTACCGTGGTTCCTGATGTTACATCGCCTTCGTAGCCAAAATAACCTTTCTTGCAGGCAACCTCAGTCGGATTGAATGTAATGGTAAGCGGATTTGATTGCGGGGATGCACTTTGAGTGTCGTTCGTACAGGCTAAGAAAAGAGTTGCGGCAGCTAAAAGTGCAGCGCAAAGACAAAATTTTCTTTGTGTTTTCATAATATAACTTCTATAAAATTTTTGCAGGATGCTTCAACATCCGAAAAAGTTTTTAGTTGTGCGATTGCACGTATTAATCGGTAATTTTGTTAAAATATAAAGTAGTATTGATAAAATCTCAATCCGATTTTATTTGGCTAAATAAAAAAATCTTTCAGTTGAAGCTGCATGGCTTCTGCGATTTTGCTTAATGTTTCCAAAGATGGAATTGTGCGTTTGCTTTCTATATAAAAAAGATGACTTCTGGATATGCCGGATTCAACCGAAAGTCGGACTATCGAAATGTTTTTTTCAGTGCGGAATTTGCGTATTTTATCGATTACGTTCTCTACGTCTTTAGTCATTTTAATGAATTAAAAAATTCTTTTATTTGCTCTGTATTTAGAGTAGTTGTATAATTGACGAACTAAAACTCTAAATTTAGAGTTAAAATTTGAGTATCGGATAAAGCCAAAAGTCCGATAAGGAGTTTTATGGTTATGGCAAAGAAATCTTCATTAAAGAACAAGTTGATTTTTATTTTCGGTGCGCTGGTTGCGATGGCGTCTCTTGTTGAAGGATTGCTTGCGGTCCGCATTGCACGCAAAGCCGTCACGGAAAAGGTGGAGGCGCAGCTCATTGAAAAAGCAACCGACACTGCGGAAATTGTTGATGGTCGTATCACGGCGTTTTGGCAGTTCCTTCACGGAATCGCACGTATGCCTGCGTTCAGAAATCCTGAAATATCCTATATGGCGAAAAGTGCGCTTTTGGATCATGAAGCTTCGTTTAACAAAGATATTTTGCAGCTTAATATTGCAGATCCGCAGGGATTCCTTTATCTGACGGACGGCACGAAAAAAGATATTACATCTTTGGATTGGTATAAAAATTCCCAAGGCGGAAATGAATATTTTTCCGAACCATTTGTCTCGATAATTCTGCACCAGTTGGTTATGGCGGTTGTAGTTCCTGTGCTTGACGATAATAACAACCGCATTGCAAGTATTGTTGCTACTATTCCGGGCTTGTGGTTGTCCGACAGCATCAAAGACATTGTTGTTGGAAAGACGGGTTATTGCTATGTCCTTGGCGCAACGGGAACAACAATAGCCACAAGGCTGACCGATAGGGTAGAAAAAATGGAAAATGCGCAGGAAATGGCAAGGACGGACAAAAAACTTGCTTCTCTTGCGGAGTTTGAAAAAATGGCAGTGGAAATCGATGACCCTTCGATAGATTTTTATAAATATGGCGGCGTAAACAAAATCGCTTCGTATGCCACGCTGAAAACCACCGACTGGACGGTCATCATAAATGCGCCCCGCGACGAGTTTATGGATACCGTCAACACGTTGCGTATTTCGATGTTTGCAATCGGTGCGATAATTTTAATTGTTGCGGTTATAGCCGTATATATTGTCGCTAGGATGATTATAAAACCTATTCAGACGATTGTCGCTGCGCTCAAAAATATTGCGCAAGGCGAGGGCGACTTGACCGTTCGTCTTCCGATAAATGGCAATGACGAAATCGCGGACCTTGCTTCGTATTTTAACGAAACGATTTCAAAAATCGGCACATCCATTCGTTCCGTGGGCGAAAACAGCAAGGTAATGGAAGAGATGGGCGATTCGCTTTCTTCCGATATGACGGAGACCGCTAGCGCAATCAACGAGATTTCATCGAACATCGAAGGCGTGAAACAGCAGGCGTTGACGCAAGCTGCGAGCGTTACCGAAACCGCCGGCACAATCGAAGAAATTATCCGAACGATAGAAAACTTAAACGGCAGCATAGAAACGCAGTCGGCTAGCGTGGTGCAGTCGTCCGCCTCCGTTGAACAGATGGTTTCGAACATTGCTTCGATTACTCATTCCCTTGAAAAAAGCGACAACATGGTAAAAGCGCTTGCTGCTGCCACCTCGGAAGGCAAGACTACTTTGCTCACCTCGAACACCGTCACGCAGAAAATCGCTGATGAATCAGGCGGTTTGATTGAGGCTTCCAGCGTTATTCAAAATATTGCAAGCCAAACGAATCTTTTGGCGATGAACGCTGCAATCGAGGCGGCACATGCGGGCGAAACGGGAAAAGGTTTCGCCGTCGTTGCGGACGAAATTAGAAAGTTGGCGGAAGAATCGAGTGTCCAAGGGAAAACGATTACCGACACGCTCAAAAAACTTAGCGACGATATAAAAGGTTTGTCCGAAAGTTCAAAAATCGTGGAAGAAAAATTCAACTCAATCTTCCAGCTTTCGGAAAATGTCCGTGGAATGAGTGCTGAACTGACCGCCGCAATGCGCGAGCAGGAGAACGGCAGCCACGAAGTGCTTGAGGCTATCAAGAACATCAGCGCAGTAACTGCGGAAGTAAAAAGCGGCTCTGAAGAAATGCTGGTCGGCGGAAAAGGAGTCGCCGAAGAGATGCGCAAACTCGACGGACTTACCGCCGTCATCAAAGATAGCATGAACGAAATGGCGGCGGGCGTTCAGCAGATTAACAACGCAGTGCAAGAGGTGAACAATCTTGCAAGAAAGAACAAGGTAAGCATTGACAGCCTTGCTGCGGAAGTAGGGAAATTCAAAGTGTAGTAATAATTAAGGGAGGGGGAGGAAACCCCGTCAGACCGGGGTTTCCTCCCCCTCCCTTAGACCCACCCTCTCTTTCCCGACTGCTTAGGGCTCTGCCCTAAGAACCCGTATTATTGTGTTTTCTAATCAACTGTAATTCTCATGTTGAGAATTGTATTCACGTCAGACCAGGGACGGCGGAAAAACGGGTCTTTCACCCATTTATTCCTCGCCCGCCGTCCCACGTTTTCATAAAAGGAAAACGTGTATGAGCCATCTTGCAAGAATCGGATTTTTGTCCCCTTCTTGTGGCGGACATACAAGCGACAATCGGATGAACTAAGCATAGATGCATTCGACCCATCCGGCAAGAATCAGGCTTGTCCCTGAGTCGTTGGGCGGATATACGATGAACTGCATGATGAACGATGCCTAATATCCGCCAGTTCACTGTTTGTTTGACGTATTTTGTTGGGTGTTTTTTTACAAGATTATGCTTTAATCATGGGTACAATTCCCTCAGATACTTATTCGCACTTTTCTCGTTGGGCTGTTATTATTGGTCTTACGAAGTCAATTGTTCTCCGCCCATCCAAGTTTACGTTCCGCAAAACTTGCATAGGATTATCTTAGGACTCTGCAGGAACAGTCGAAGAGTTCTATGCAGTTTTACCGGCGGGAAAACTGCAACCGCCGGACGCACTAACGGAATCCTAAAGACACAACGCGTCTTCCCTCCGTCTAACAAATCGGACTGGAGTCCGATTTGTGTAAGTTGATACTTCTAAGAGGGATTACTTCTCCCTTCCCCTCGCTCACCTAAAATATTTATTAGCAGTTTTCCCAACGGGAAAACTGCAGCTGACGGGACGTCAATTAAATCTCCACGATGATGTTTTTACCGTCGGCACTATATTTTGAATTTCCCTACTTCTGCCGCCAATCCTTCAATACTTTCCTTATTCTTTATAGCTAGATCATTTACCTCATGCACCGCATTATTTATCTGCGAAACGCCTGCGCTCATTTCGTTCATGCTATCCTTGATTACCGAAGTCAAACTGTCGAGCTTTTGCATTTCGTTTGCTACACCCTTTCCGCCTATTAGCATCTCTTCCGAGCCGTTCTTGACCTCTACTGTAACGGAGTTAATATTCTTTATAGCAGCCAGAACTTCCCTGCTTCCGTTTTCCTGCTCACGCATTGCGGCGGTCAATTCCGAACTCATGCCACGCACGTTCTCCGCCAGCTGGAAGATTGCGTTGAACTTTTCTTCCACAATTTTGGAGCTTTCCGCAAGTCCCCGGATGTCGTCGCTAAGGTTTTTGAGCGTGTCGGTGATGGTCTTTCCCTGGACGCTGGATTCTTCCGCCAGCTTACGGATTTCGTCAGCGACGACAGCGAACCCTTTACCCGACTCGCCTGCGTGGGCGGCTTCAATTGCGGCGTTCATTGCCAAAAGGTTTGTCTGGCTTGCAATGTTCTGAATCACGCTGGAAGCCTCAATCAAGCCGCCTGATTCATCGGCTATCTTCTGCGTGACGGTGTTTGACGTCAGCAAAGTCGTCTTTCCCTCGGAAGTCGCAGTAGAAAGCAAGCGTACCATGTTGTCGCTCTTCTCCAACGACTGCGTGATGGAAGCGATATTCGCCACCATCTCCTCTATCGAGGCGGACGACTGCGTGACGCTCGCCGCCTGAGTCTCGATGCTTCCGTTCAGCTGCTCTATAGTGCGGATTATTTCTTCCACCGTGCTGGAAGTTTCCGTTACGCTTGCGGCTTGGTTCAAAGTTTGCTGTTTCACTCCGTCGATGTTCGCCGTTATTTCGTTTATCGCGCTCGCTGTCTCTGTCATGTTGCTTGAAAGCTTGTCGCCGATTGACTGCATTACGTTGGAACTCGCCCCAACGTTTTTTATCGACGAGCCGATTTTTGCAATCGTCTCGTTGAAATATTCTGACAAATCCGTAACCTCATCGTTTCCGTGGATTGGAAGCCGCACCGTCAGGTCGCCTTCACCCTGCGCAATGTTCCGCAAGGCTTCCACCGTGACACCTATTGGCTTTACAATCGCCGCCGCCACCAAGAACACGATTGTCAGCGCGATGGCTAAAATTATCACGCCGATTATGTACATCGAAAGCCGTAAAGTCTGCACCGTTCCCATGAATTCGTTTATCGGGGCTTTTATTATGATTGTCCAGTTGGTTGACTTCAGGTGTGCATAAGAAGCAATATTCCGAGTTCCATTGTATTCATATTTACCGGTAAAAGCTTTTGAGGCTGCTAATGCGGACTTCTCAAATTTTGCAAGCGACTTAAATTGAGGGTCTTTTTCGGCACGCTTTTGTGAATTACCAAAATTTCGAACGATAGATTCATCTCGATGTGCGATTACCGTTCCTTCCAGATTCAGAATATAACAGTATCCGGTTTTGCCTACGACAATATTTTCGATGTCCCTCGAAAGATAAAGCCCGTCTATAGTCGCGCAAATGGCACTTATAACCTGATTGTTTTCTCCGATTACGGGAATTCCTACCGCCATTATGAAGTTTCCGTCCAAACTGGAAACAAAAGGCTCGCTGACAGAATTTTTTCCTTGCTTTCCAAGCACGAACCAATCTTGACCGCTGACGTTTATGGTTTTGTCGCCATACGTATACATATTTCCCGAAAGGTCGGCATAGCTCAAAAGCAATATTTCATGATTGAAATCCGCCTCTTTTTTCAGGTACAGGGCTTTTTCGTCGGAAGTAACGTTGGAATCTCTCAGAACAGGGGCTCGTGCGATTCCCTCAAGGAACTGCAACAAAGAGGAAATCTTTCCGTCGATAATTTCTGCGGTATCCTCCGCTTTGTCCAAAAGGTGGTTATCGACCGTTTCGCTTACAGCCTTTCTTGCAATCTGCATTGCAAAAAATCCAAGAATGAAATTTGCGAGCGCAACCAACAATCCGAATATGATTAATAGTTTGAGTTTTATTGAGAATCGGTTTTTCATAAAAATCTCCAAAAAATAAGAATTAAGGGCAAGTTTTCGACTTCATTGTTGAAGCTCTTGCGATAAAAAAATAGACAGTTTTTCAATTTTTTAGGGAGAAAACAGAAGCGGTAAAATCACATTGTGGCGGTTTAGGAAAACTCTGGGGGGGGGG
>CALHVG010000031.1 GCA_938039145.1 uncultured Treponema sp. | reverse complement strand
CCGAACAAATCACTTTTCTTCGAACAACACAATCACCGCACATCTTCAAAAAAAAACGCTTATGGGCTCCGCCCCTAAGAACCCTGCGGACGGACATATTAAAGGGGGTCGTTCATCCGATTGTTGCAAGATAGATTATCCCGGTTTTCCTTCCGGAAAACCGGGTGTCGGCGGTAGAAAAATATAACGCTGTAGAATCCGTTGTTACCGCCGACCGTCCGCCCCACGAATCGGGACAAAGCCCGATTCGTGCTAGATGTGCCTCAAGATAAGTCTCCCATAACGGAACAACTTACGGGCTTTAGAACAGTTAAATCTGCCACAACCTATGCGGGGTCTTTAGGGGCAGAGCCCCTAAACAGCATGGGAAAGAGTGGGAGGGTTTTAGGGAGGGAGAGGAAACCCTGTTCTGCCAGGGTTTCCGCGCGCTCGTCACAGCCGCAACATTATCACTGCTTTCCGCAGTATTCATGGCGGGTTGTCAAACCGAGGTAGTAAACAACGCCCCCGATCCTGAATCTTACGCAATAACGTTCAAAACGGCGGACACAAACGGCACTCTTACCGCAAAAGTGGGCGGCACTGCTATCAATTCAGGCGACAAAGTCCAAGCGGGTAAAGAAGTCGTGTTCACCGCAACGGCGAACGAAGGCTACAAAGTAAAAGACTGGACGGTCAACGACAAAGACCAGAACGTTTCGGAAGTGACCTACACGCTCAAAGTGAGCAAAAAGACAGCCGTAAAAGTAAGCTTTGCGCAAAATCTTCACACAGTAACGTTCAACACGGAAGGCGGGAACGGCACGCTTAAAACAATGAGCGAAGGCGGAACCGAAACGGCGACAAGCCCCATAAACGTGGCGCACGGAAAAACCGTAACCCTTACCGCAACACCGAACACGGACTCTGTAGTAGACAAATGGACTATTACCCCCGAAAGCGCATTGCAAACGGGCGGAACGTACGGAAGCACAACGGCAACGCTAAAAGTCACGGAAGATACATCCGTAAGCGTAAGCTTTAAGACAACGTATCAAGTTTCATTCGGCGTAGAATCGGGACTTGGAAAGCTTACCGCAACAGTGGAAGGTGCAGGCGAAATCAATACGGGAGATAGAGTTGCAGCCGGCAGGAAGGTCACTTTTAAGGCGGAAGCAGGGGCAAACTGCGCAGTGTTTAAGTGGGAGCTTAACGGAATGCCCATAAGCGAAGCGGGCACAAACACGGAATACACGCTGACCCTAACCGATAATGCAGACGTCAAAGTGTTCTTTGAAGCAACTCCCGTTGACGGGGCAGCCGTGTTCATCTTGAGCGGGAAAAAAGACATCACGTTTGTACTGTCAACGGAAGGCCATGAATCCGTTACGGTGGAAGGCTGTGAAGAAAACAGCATTCAGGCAAATGCGAAAGTCACAGTGCACGCAAAAGGCGACGTTGTAATTCTTAGAGGAAATATAACTGAGCTGAACTGCGAAGACGACCAGTTTATCAGCCTGAACGTAAAAGGCTTAACATCTTTGCAAGAGCTGAGCTGCCGCGGAAGTCAACTGAAGAACATAAACGTACAAGGCTGCACATCTTTGCAAAGGCTTATATGCGCCCAGAATCAGATTAAGAGCATTGACGTGCAAAGCTTAACCTCTTTGCAAAGGCTTGAATGCAGCTACAACCAACTAAGCTCTCTTGACGTACACGGTTTGAGCGGTTTGGGATATCTAAACTGCGAGTGGAACCATAATATTACCGAGCTAAACGTGCAGGGCTGTACCGGCTTGCAAGAGCTGAAGTGCGGGCAGAACCGTATAACGAACCTTGACTTACAAGGCTTAAATGCTTTGCAGGAACTGTCATACTGGGGCAATCAGCTTACCGAGCTTAAGCTCTCAGGCTTACCTGCTTTAAGAAAGCTTTCATGTGTCATCAATCAGCTAAAACCCCTTGACGTGTCAGGCTTACCGGCATTGCAAGAGCTTTCATGCTGGAGAAACAATATTGACGAAGAAGGAATGAAAACCCTATTTGCCTCTTTGCCGTCCCGCATAGGAAAAGACGGCGGGGTATGCAAGCTTTTTAGAGACGATGACCCCGACAACAATCACAAAGACTTTTGCTTAAAGCAGCCCTCGAAGCCGCAAAAGGCAAGAACTGGAGAATCCAAAAACACCCCGAATCATGGACATGGGAAGATATGTAAGAAACGGCGCTCAAACTGACCGACCCTGCGAAGAATATATACGGTATCGCCGCACCATTGGATTTGCAAACATGCTATTACAACACAGTTTTCGGAGCAGACGGATATATTTTAAATACCGATAAAACAAAATCCGGTTATGATGACCCTAAAACGATCGAAGGTATCCAAATATGGGTTGACCTTATCAATGCAGGAGTATCGCCGAGCTATGCCGATATGACCGATGTTAGCGCCGATGCACTGTTTGAATCGGGCAGAATTGCGATGTTGTGGGCGGGTTCATATATGACGCCTGAATACCTACAAAATGATATTATCAAAGATAAAATCGATTTAGTTGAAGCGCCGGCATATAAGAAAAAGGCAAATGTTATCAACGGACTTGCTTATACGGTTTATGCAAAGTCTAAGAATCCGGCGGCGGCAACTGAATTTGCACTATGGCTCGGCAGCAGCGAAGCAATGCGGATACAGGGAGAAACGGGTGTCGTTATTTCGGCACGGAAGGATGCGCAGCATTATTTTTCCGACTCGGTACCTTCGCTTAACTTAAAAGCTTATACCAATCAGGCTGATTTAGCGACTCCGTTACCAGCATGCTATGTTTCGCCGCAACTGTTCCATGCGGAAGATAAATGGCTCAAGCAAGCGTATGCGGGGCAGATGAGTGTCGAAGCCGCTTGTAGGGAACTCGCTGCGGAAGCAAATCAACTGCTGAGTAAATAGGCGGAAAAAGAGCCGGAGAATTCTGCAAACAGGGCGGAAATTCGGCTCTTCCTATCGGTTAATATGGAATGTACAAATATGAACGCACGGAAAAGACAACAATGGATTTACGGCTATCTTTTTATAGCACCGGTGTTTATAGGATTAATAATCTTTTATATTTATCCGTTTATACGGAATTTTTTAAATAGTTTTTACAGTATCAATAATTTTAATATTGCAAAATTTGTCGGTATGGAAAATTATAAGCATATCATACACGATAGAGAATTTCGGCAAACGGCGTACAATACATTCCTGTATGTTATTATTTCAGTACCGATCGGTATCATTATTTCAACAATATTAGCGGAACTGCTAAATACGAACATAAAAGGCAAATCAATCTATCGGACGCTTTACTTCTTACCGGCGGTTACCATGCCGGTCGCCGTTGCCGTTATCTGGAAGTGGATTTTCAATGGGCAGTACGGGCTTTTAAATCAAATACTTGCATTCGTAAATCTGCCTGCGAGGAACTGGCTTTCCAATCCGTCTACGGCAATTTATATGGTCGCTGTTGTCGGTATTTGGAGCAGCGCCGGTTATAATATGATTATTTTGCTTGCAGGGCTGCAAAGTATTTCACCAAATTACTACGAAGCCGCCCGTATTGACGGGGCAGGAGTTCTAACGCAATTTTTTAAAATTACTTTGCCGCTCTTAACGCCGACCTTATTCTTTGTGATGATTACCGCTATGATTAGCGGCTTTCAAGTATTTGATAGTATTTATATGATGATCGGTAAAACCAATATCGCTTTGGAATCAACACAATCGTTGGTGATGATGTTTTATCGGTATGCCTTTGAGTACGGACAAAAAGGCTATGCAGCAACAATTTCGATATTTATTTTTTTAATTATCTTGTTTATTACCGTTTTGCAATTGAGATTTCAAAAAAGATGGGTTAATTATGAATAAGAAGGGAGAAAAATGAACATATCAATAACTGTTCTGTTGATTGTTGTTTTTTCTTTTTTACCTCCAATGCGTCTTCTTATAGTGAGCT
>CALHVG010000030.1 GCA_938039145.1 uncultured Treponema sp. | reverse complement strand
CCCACAATCAGAATGGTGTTTTTTTCGTCGCCGATTTCGTTTGCAAGATGATAAAGAACCCGTCCCGCTTCGCACATTCCGTCCGCCGAAATTATAATCATCGGACCTTCTTTTTTGTTCAGCAGTTTGGATTCTTCAACGCTTGTGATATACGAAAGTGAACTGAATCCGAACGGATTTTTGTGATGCTTCAGAAACGCCTCGTTCACGGATTTATCGTAACATTCAGGATGCACACGGAACACGCTTGTTGCGTTCGCAGCCATGGGCGAATCCACATAAATCGGAATCACGGGAATTTTTTTCTGATCCGTGAGCAAATGCAAATAAAAAACCAATTCCTGGACACGCTCAATTGCAAACGACGGAATTATAATTTTTCCTTTTTTGGAGCAGGCATCCCGCACAACTTTTTCAAGTTCCTTCATCGCAAAAGATTTTGTTTCGTGAAGTCTGTTGCCGTATGTGCTTTCCATGACAATGTAATCCGGAGCGGGAAAATCCGTGGCAGGCGGACGGATTATCGGTTTTTCTTTGCGCCCGATATCGCCTGTAAAAAGAATGCGTTTTTCCTCCGTGCCGTCCGTAACGGTAAGATACGCAAATGCGGAACCCAAAATATGTCCCGCGTCAAAAAATTCCACTTTTACATTCGGGGCGATATACATTTCTCTATTATACGACACGGAAACAATCTGGTTTGTGCAGCGGACAACGTCTTCTTCCGTGAAAATAGGCCTCCAATTAAATTTTTCGCCTTTTTTCTTTGCCTGCTTTCCCAAAAATTCAGCATCCCGTGCTTGGATTCGTGCGCTGTCCATCATCACGATGTTCGCAATGTCTCTTGTGGCGGGAGTCGAATATATGTTTCCTTTAAAACCCCGTTTTCCCAAAACAGGAAGAAGTCCGCAATGGTCGTAATGTCCGTGCGTGAGAATGACAGCTTCAAGTTTGTCAGCCGCATAATTAAAATTTCTGTTTTTTGTGTCGGCTGTTTTGCGGCTTCCCTGAAAAGCGCCGCAGTCTATCATTATCTGTTTGCCGTTCACCTCGATTATGTGCTTTGAGCCCGTAACTTCCTCTGCCGCGCCCAATGAATAAAGCGAAATTCCCATCTGCTGCTCCTGTAAAAATGCAATGCGAACTATTTATGCCCATGCGGATTTATAAAAGTTCACATTACAATATTTTGCATTGTATGTGCTCCAGTTTAAAGCCCTTTGCCGTAATTAACAAGGGGATTATTTTGCTGAACAGAATTTTGAAGAATAACGAGCGCACACCGTTCATTCTGTTTGGAAAAATAGAATTTTTGAAAAAAAATCCTGCATTAAAGCGAAATCTGAATTTTCCCGCAACACAAAAATAATAACCGCAGAATATTTAGGTTTTATAAAAACTTCCGATTTTTTTAGTTAGCGGAACTTTATGATTTTTAGTCTATTTTTTAGTTTTTATGTTTTGCAAGTTCTGTGCGAATGCAGATTTTCAGGTTCAGTTTTATGCGGCGTTTTCCTTAAAAACGCTTCGAGTTCAACTTAGAATTCTTTTTTTATTTTCGGAAGTTCTTTTTCCCATACGCTTGCCATGAATCTGTGGCCTTCTTCGTTCGGGTGAATTCCGTCCTTGCACATCAGCATTCGGCTTTTCTTTGTCTCAAGGAGTTCAAGACGCATGTCGACAAGCTGTACGCTGAGTTTTTCTGCAAGTTTCAGAAGATGTGTGTTGTAGATTTCATGGTTGTGGTAAAGTGCGGCGGGGTCGTTTTGGGTGAATTCAAGGACTTCGGTTTTGCCGTAATTTTTCTGAATATGTTCGTTCCAAAAATCTTGAACCAACGCTGGCATCGACATGATTACGGGAGTTATTTTATTGCTGCGGCAGGCGTTTACCATCTCTTCGAAAATGCGCAGGAAATCGTTCAGTGGAACTCTGGGTTCATGATAATTTTCGGGAGATTTTACAACTTCCGCCCAATCGTAGTCGCAGTCGTTTCCGCCTGATTCAAGAATCGCAAGGTTGCCCGTGGTTCCGTTTTCTATGTCCCGTTCCAGTTTGCGTTTGGATTTTGTGATAATATTTCCGAACACGCTTTGGTTGTTCAGCTCAAAGCCCAAGGTATTCTGCGCCAAGGAAAGCGAATTGTCTTGGAGGATGTCAAAAAGGTGTCCTGAATCCGTTCCGGTTACTGCCCCTTTTAGTATGGAATCGCCGTAAACGCTTATTCTGTTGATTCCGTTTTCCATATTCGTTTTCAGTTTTTTATTACGCCCTTTGTCGAAGGAATCGCGCCGTTCCTTCTGGGGTCGATTTCAACAGCATTGCGGATTGCACGAGCGGCGGCTTTGAAAAGCCCTTCCATTTTATGATGGTCGCTTCGTCCCCGGATGGTGTCAAGGTGGAGGTTGCACTGTGCGGCGTTCACAAATGCTTGCCAAAAATCTTCAAAGCAATCCGTCTGAAAACTTGCTTCTTTTCCGTTTTGCCCGATGGAGACAAGTGGAATTCCCGAAAGTTGCGCATTGCAGACAAGGTAGGGGCGGCCTCCAAAATCCACGGCGGCTTCCAAAAGTGCTTCGTCCATGGGGTAGGTGAAATGCCCTGAGCGGTAAATTCCGGCGCAATCTCCCAGCGATTTTGCGAAGCACATTCCAAGGACAATTCCCGTGTCTTCTATCAGGTGGTGCTGGTCAACTTCAAGGTCTCCTTCGAGTGTTCCGCTTAAATCAAAAAGTCCGTGCTTGCAAAAACTTTTCAACATATGGTCAAAAAAACCGATGGGATTTGCCACTTCGCATTTTCCGCTTCCGTCAAGATTCAATGTAAGCGAAATATTTGTTTCGCCGGTTTTACGTTCTACAGTAGCCGTTCGTGCCATTTTACAACATCACCTTCCTTAGTTCGTATTCCAATATGTCAGTTGCGCCAAGAGCTTGAAGTTTAGGAAGAAGATTCGGAATCTCGCTTTTCTTTACGGCGATTTTTACTGCGTATCCGTTATCTCCAAAAAGCGGAGAAACGGTTGGACTTTTCATCGAAGGAATGCCGTTTATAAGATTTTCGAAGTTTGCTTTTGACACATTCATTTCAAGCATCACACGAGAACGGGCGGCAAGAACGGCCTCGAACAGCATCTTGAGTTCAAGGATTTTTTGTTTTTTCTCAGGATTTTCCCATGCTGCCTTTGAGGCGTACATTCTTGTGGAAGATTCCATAAGCGTGTCCACGATTTTTAGCCGGTTCGCCTTTAGACTTGAGCCTGTGGAAGTATTGTCTATAAGAATCTGCGCAAGGGCATCCTCGTTGTCTTGCACAAAACCTTCGCTTGTTCCCCAGGTGCGAAAAATAGTTCCGTCGATTTTTTTGTCTTTGAGCCATTTTTTGCTTAGTGTTTGGTATTCGGTGGCTATCGTAAGCGGTTCGGAAAGGAGTTTGTCGAAATCTTTTGAGTCCGGAATTGCCGCGACTATTTTTACAGGGTCAAAGCCCAAATCCATTATTTCGACGACGTTATCCTGCACCTCGTTTTCAAAAACCCAGTCTTTTCCGGAAAATCCCAGGTCAGCCTTGTTTTGTGCCAAAAGAATGCTCGTGATTTGCGGCTTGACAACCTGAAAAGCAAGGTCATCTTGATTCGTGCTGGGAAAATAAGTCCGTTCAGGAAGATGAATTGAAATTCCCACATCGTTTAAAAGTTCATATACAGATTCGTAAATTCTTCCTTTTGCCAAAAGAATTTTCAGTTTTTCCATTTTTTACTCCAAATATAAACTGAAATGCGCTTAGTTTTTTCGTTATTGTATTTTATAAAAACTTGATTTTCAAGGGCGAAAAACTTTACGGATTTTCCCATCATTCGGGCGCAAAGGCATCCAGCAAACCGGCTTTTCGGGGTTCCGCTTTCGCTCCATTCCTACATTCGCTCCGCTCACTCTGGAACGGCTACGCCGCCCCTACAATCCGGCGCAAGTGTTGTCGTCCGTACACAATTGCCATTCCGCACGGGAACGCTTGGAGCGTGGTTTTGCGTGTTACTTCCGAGGATTGCACCGGTGTTGCAAAGGGGTGTCGTTCGGATGTAGCCGGTGTTCTGCATTGGAAGTTTTTGGAGCGCAGGTTTGGGGATATTTCATGATTTGCGGACAGGCGGACATGGCTAGGCTTCGTTCATTGTGTAACGCTTCTCATGTCCGTCCCAAGAATCGAGCGGTTCGCTCGATTCTTGCTAAATGTAATTCGGAAAATATACATAAAAAAATCGCTTGAGAATAAATAAAGACGTGAAGTTCCATAAGTTGGGGGTTCTTAGGGGTGTCCCCTAAGCAGTGCGGGAAGAAGAGAGAGGGTCTAAGGGGGAGAGAGGAAACCCCGCCCTGACGGGGTTTCCTCTCTCCCCCTTAATAAAACTTATACTTTGAATTTCCCTACTTCTCTTGCCAAGCCCTTAATACTTTCCTTATTCTTCATTGCAAGGTCGTTTACTTCGTGAACGGCGTTGTTTATCTGCGACACACCGGCGCTCATCTCGTTCATCGAATCCTTTATGACCGCCGTGAGGCTGTCGAGTTTCTGCATCTCGCTCGCAACACCCTTGCCGCCAATCAACATTTCCTCCGAGCCGTTTTTGACCTCGACCGTAACCGAATTTATGTTCTTGATGGCGGCAAGAACCTCGCGGCTGCCGTTTTCCTGCTCGCGCATTGCAGCGGTCAGTTCGGCACTCATTCCCCGTACGTTTTCCGCCAGCTGGAAAATCGCATTGAACTTCTCTTCCACAATTTTGGAGCTTTCCGCAAGTCCTCTGATATCGTCGCTAAGGTTTTTGAGCGTGTCGGTGATGGTCTTTCCCTGAACGCTGGATTCTTCCGCCAACTTACGGATTTCATCCGCTACTACTGCAAATCCTTTTCCCGACTCGCCTGCGTGTGCCGCCTCAATTGCGGCGTTCATCGCAAGAAGGTTTGTCTGGCTTGCGATATTCTGAATCACGCTGGAAGCCTCAATCAAGCCGCCACTCTCATCGGCGATTTTCTGCGTAACCGTGTTCGATGTGAGAAGCGTGGTCTTTCCCTCGGAAGTCGCCGTTGAAAGCAGGCGCACCATGTTGTCGCTCTTCTCAAGCGACTGCGTAATGGACGCAATATTCGCCACCATCTCCTCTATCGATGCGGACGATTGTGTGACGCTCGCCGCCTGCGTCTCGATGCTGCCGTTCAGCTGCTCTATAGTGCGGATTATTTCTTCCACAGTGCTTGAGGTTTCCGTAACGCTTGCGGCTTGGTTCATGGTCTGCTGTTTCACTCCGTCGATGTTGGCAGTGATTTCGTTGATTGCGCTTGCAGTTTCCGTCATGTTGCTTGAAAGTTCATCGCCGATTGTCTGCATGATGTTTGCGCTTCCGCCAACCGATTTTATCGATGATCCGATTTTTTCTATCGTCTGGTTGAAGTATTGAGATAAATCCGTAACCTCATCGTTTCCGTGGATGGGAAGACGCACGGTCAAATCTCCGTCGCCTTGGGCGATGTTCCGCAACGCTTCCACCGTAACGCTGATTGGCTTTACAATCGTCGCCGCTGTGAAAAACACAATCACGAGGGCAACGACCAGTATTATCACTCCGATTATATACATTGAAAGTCGAAGTGCATTTACAGTTCCCATGAATTCTTCGACGGGGGCGGCAATAATAACCGTCCAATCGGTAGTTTTTATCGCAGCAAAAGAGGATATATTTTTTCTTCCCTCATATGAATAATATCCCACTTCGCTTTCATCTATTTCAAGAGACCGTGCCTGAAAATTTGCCAAATCCCGAAGCGAGGCATTTGTTTTTGCCATTTCGATTGCATTCGCTGCTTTTGTTACAAGTTCTGTCTTTTTGTGAGCGATTGTGTTGCCCGTAAGTCCCAAAATATAACAATAACCGCTCTTACCGACAACGATGTCTTTTATCTGATCGCTCAGCCATTTAGCCGTAGTTGCAATAGCCAAAACACCGATTACGTTACGGTTATCGTCATAAATGGGAATCGAAAGAGTTATAATCATCATCTCGGTCGCACGCGAAATATACGGTTCCATAACAAATTTGCCGCCGCCAACAGCTGTCTTAAACCAACCTCTATCCCGAACCGAAATTATTTCTTTATTAACCGTATGATACATATTGCCCTGTCCATCGGTTAATGCTGCTTCAACCAAAAGATCATTATAGGCAACTTCTTTTTTTAAGAAGGTAAGTTTTTCTGCATAAGAAACGTTAGGCTCACGAAATATTGGCATACGGGCAAGCCCTTCAGCAAATTGGAAGAGAGTGTTTATTCTAGCCTCAATAATTTCAGCAACATCATCTGCTTTGTCGATGAGGTGGGTCTGGACTTTTTCCGTGACCGCTTTTTTTGAAAGTTGCAGCGCGAATACCGCAAGAACAAGAATAGACAGTGCGATTAGCAATCCGAATATTATTAATAGTTTTAGTTTTATGGAAAAGCGTTTCTGCATTTTAGAATCTCCTGATAAAAGTGGAATGTATAAATCTAATTTTTAAGCGACCGCAAAAAGATTGCGACCAGCTTTGTTTCATGGAAAGAGAGTGGACGGTAATGTGAAATTGTTAAAAATGAAAAGGATTTTTCGGCTTTTTTTTAGATTACAGGAAAATC
>CALHVG010000029.1 GCA_938039145.1 uncultured Treponema sp. | reverse complement strand
GAATCTCGATTTTCGGAACCTTTTGCATTCGTGCGAAAAAGCACATAAGTAAATCGCCGATTTTGCTTTTTAAAAAGTATTTTTCTCCGCCTTTATTAGTAAAATCGTGTTTTAGGAACAAAGACTTGTAAGTTAATAAAAACGCAAAAGAGAATAAAAAGAATTCTTCAAGTTCCCTGAATGTAATTTTGTTCTGCTGCAAAAATATTTTTGATTCTTCTATGCCTTGCTTCTGCGTTGCTGCTCTTTAATCTTTAAAAAATTTCTCATTTACAATTTTTTGCTTGTGTTTTATAGTTTTAACGATATGAAACTTCGAACTTTTAGAGGTGGGATTCATCCCAAGGAAATGAAGGCTCTTACAAGCAAGTGTCCTTTGACCCCTGCGTTCCCTTCGTCAAAAAAGGTTACGATTCCCGTTACTATGGGAGGCGCACCGAACAGCCCCTTGGTGAAAGTCGGGGATAAAGTTTCCAAAGGTCAGATTATTGCGTTCGGTGAAAAGCCCATGAACACTCCTGTTCATTCTTCTGTAGCGGGCGTTGTGAAAAAAATCTGCAATTCTCTTGTCACGGGGAACATGGAAGTTCCGTGCATAGTCATCGAGGCGGACGATTCTGAAAGGACTGCTCTGATGGAGCCTCTTGACCCGTTTGCTTGCGATTTTTCAACCGCATTGAACCGCATTCGGGATGCCGGAATAGTCGGAATGGGCGGCGCTTCGTTTCCTTCTCACATAAAACTTAATCCGCCTAAAGACGAAAAAATCGCATATGTGCTTGTGAATGCCGCAGAATGCGAGCCATATCTTACCTGCGACGAGCGGACTCTTCTTGAAACGCCGGAAAAACTTGTGGACGGGCTTGCGATTGTGCTTCATCTTGTGGGGGCAAAGGGAATCATTGCTTTGGAAGACAACAAGGCATACATCGCACCGATCCTAAAATCCCTGATTGAAAAAAAAGGCTACGAGACTTGCATGAGCGTTTCCCTTGTAAAGACAAAATACCCCCAAGGCTCGGAAAAATTCATTGTGTCGGCATGCATAGGCGTTGAAATTCCATCGGGGAAACTTCCTGCGGACGCGGGCGTAATCATAAGCAATGTCGGAACTTTATGCGCCGTAAGCGATGCGTTCCGTTTGGGGCTTCCGCTCATAGAACGAAACCTTACCATAAGCGGCGGCGCTGTTGAAAATCCGTGCAACATTCGTGTCCCAATCGGAACTCTTGTAAGCGACCTGATTCCCGGCTCGTTTTCAATAAAAGAAGGGGAGTGCGTAAAAATCATATCGGGAGGCCCGATGATGGGCTTTTCGATGAGTTCTGCGGCTTTTCCCGTTGCAAAAGGAACAAGCGGAGTTACTTTCCTTACAAAAAAAGAGACTTTTCTTACGGAAGAAGAGCCGTGCATCTCGTGCGGAAAATGTTCCGCCTCGTGCCCCATGCGTCTTAATCCTGTTCTCATGAACAGGGAGTTGAAGGCGCAGAATTTGGCAAAGGCAAAAAGATTCGGTCTTATGGACTGTATCGAGTGTGGCTGCTGTGCGTTCGTGTGTCCTGCGAACATAAATCTTGTGCAACGTTTCAGGCTCGGAAAGGCTTTGGTGCGAAGTTCCATGGCGCGCTGAATTTGAAAGCGGAAGAAAACGTAAGTTTGCGTTTGGTCAAACTTGTATATCATGCGCACGTTCTTGAACTTTTACGGACGTGCTTAAAAAGTCAACCGAAAGTTGGGACTTTTTCTTGATTTTATATGGGAGAAAAAATGGCTGAAAATAGATTTTACCTTGCGTCTAGTCCTCATTTTTCAATGAATCTTTCGACGCAGAAAATAATGCTTTCCGTTATAATCGCACTCTTACCCGAATGCATTTACGGTGTCGTGATTTTCGGATTCAGTGCTTTGGCTGTGATTTTCACGGGAGTTTTAAGCTGCGTGCTTTTCGAACTTTTGTTTCAGCTTGCGACCAGACAAAAACTTCTTATAAGGGATCTTAGCGCGGTTGTTTCGGGGATTTTGCTTGCTTTGGTATGCCCTTCGACTGTTCCGCTTTGGATTGTAGTTCTTGGGGGAGCGGTTGCGATGATTGTCGCAAAGGGACTTTTCGGCGGAATAGGCGCAAACGTGTTCAATCCGGCGTTGACTGGTCGTGCTGTGCTTTTCTTGAGTTTTCCCGTGTCGATGGGCGCAAAGTGGTACGAACCGACGCTTGTTCCTCGTATTTACGAAGAGATTATGGAAAAGTCGCTTTCCTTGCAGAATATGGATGCCATGGCAAATGCGACTGTGTGGGACGGAATTACCGCCGCCACAAGCCTTTCTGCGATAAAAAGAGGGCAACTTTCCGCCGATAGCTTCACCTGGCTTTCGTTTTTTTGGGGAAACAGGGCAGGCTGCATAGGAGAAACGTCCGTATTCCTTATTGCAATTTCGTTCGTTTTCCTTCTTGCGTTACGAATCATCGACTGGAGGGCTACGTTTTCCATGCTGGGAACTTTTGCCCTTGCGACCTTTATTCTTGTTTTCGCAAAGACTTCCGACGCTTTGGACGCTTTTAAAAATATCGGGATGGGGTTGCTTACAGGCGGAATCGTGTTCGGCTCTGTGTTCATGGTCACAGACTATGCGACAACGCCCGTTACAGCTCCCGGACGCCTTGTGTTCGGTTTTGGCTGCGGACTTATCACATTCCTTATAAGGAATTTCGGAGGCTACCCCGAAGGCGTGATGTTCAGCATTCTTATAATGAACGCATTTTCTCCGTTTTTGAACAATCTTACGGTCAGAATGTACGGTTACGGTAAAAAAGGGAACAGAAGGCTGAATCCGAAAAAGATAAACAGGAACTTTAATGCGGATAAAGCCGGGGAAGTTTCCTGTTTTTCGAAAGATGGAGTGTAGAATAAAAGCCGTACATCTAGCACGGCTTTGAATTAGTAAAGTTTGCGGAGTGCAAACTTGTAAATTATATGCACGTTCTTACTTCGTTACGAACGTGCGTAAAAAGTCAATCGAAAGTTGAAACTTTCTTCTTGACTTTTTATTAGGAGTAAGTTATGAGCGGTTTTTATGCAAAAGGGAATCTTGAAATGTTGAAGCTTGGGCTTATCCTTTCTTTGTATGCTTCGGTTTCCTGCGCAGTGCTTGCAGTTGTGAACAACTTTACAGCTCCGCGTATTCAAAGGAATCAGGAAATAAAAATCGCCGATTCAATGAAGGCGTTTTTTCCTGCAGGCGATTGCGTTTTTGAGAAAGTAAACGACTATGAGCCTAAGAAAGTCGGGCAGGCGGATATCGAAAGCATTATAATCGCCAAAAAAGAAGGCGTTTTAGCGGGCGGTGCCGTTCAGGTTACAGGCCCTACATATGACCGGGGAACGATTTTTGTGGGAATGAATGTTGACGGAACTTTGACGGGCTTAAAGTTCCTTAAACTTTCAGATTCGCCGGGCTTCGGCTTGAAGGCAAACGACCCTACGTTCACCCTTCCGAGCGGAAATACTTTTTACGGTCAGTTCGAAGGTAAAAACGCAAAAGACGGTTTTATCTCGGGAACGACATTCGATGCAATTTCAGGAGCGACAATAACGTCTAACGGAATAGGAAATCTTCTTGAGGCGGGAACTTCAGTGCTTTTTAAATATTTTGAAGGATTGTAAGCTAACGTTCCCGCTCTGTTACGAACGTGAGTAAAAAGTCAAGCGAAAGGCGGCTCTTTCTTTCCGGCTTTTTATCGGGAGTGTAAGTAAAAGCTGTACAAACGGCGCGGCTTTGGCTGATTCAAGTTTGCGGAGTGTAAACTTGTAAATTATTTGGAGAAAAGATGAACAGAAAACTTAAGATTCTTACGAACGGGTTTTTGAGGGAAAATCCTCTGCTTGTCCTTAATATAGGGCTTTGCTCCTCGCTTGGAGTTACCACAAGCATTTTCAACGGAATAGGAATGGGGGCGGGAATGACGTTCGTGCTTTTTATGAGCGAAATTTTCATAAGCATTTTCAGAAAGAAAATCCCTTCATCGATAAGGCTTCCCGTTTTCATAATAATAATCGCGGCGTTTACAACGATAGTGCAGCTCATGCTGAACGCATACGTTGAATCCCTTTATGAGGCGCTTGGCGTGTTTCTTCCGCTTATAGTTGTGAACTGCATAATCATGGGGCGCGTTGAAGCGTTCGCGTCAAAGAACACGGTGTTCGATTCCGCACTTGATGCACTTGGCATGGGCTTGGGCTACACGGCAGTCCTTGTGCTTATATCGTTTTGCAGGGAACTTTTAGGAGGCGGAACTCTTTTTTCGGGGACTTCGATAAAACTTTCTATCATTCCTGAGGACTTCAGGATAGGAGTGTTCAACAGCGCACCCGGAGGATTTTTAGTGTTCGGTTTTCTTGCGGCTCTGCTTCAGGGGATAAGGCAGGCAAGGGCAAGGAAAAAGAAGGTGCCCTTCGTTATAGAAGATGCAGGCTGCGCTTCGTGTAAACTTTCATGCTCCGCAAATAAAGAAGAATCTACCAAGAGCGGCAGCTTGAAAGATTCCGAAAAAGTACTCGAAGAAAAAAGGGAAAATACATGATGCTGCAAGGAAAATGCACGTTCTTAGTTAGCTGTGAGCGTGCATATAAAGTCAATCGGAAGCGGGGGATTTCTTTTTGACTTTTTACGGGAGAGTGAACGGCTCAGTCTTATGATACTGAGCTGCACGGACTTGTAGTGGTGAGCTGCACTTACTTGTAAGAGTGAGCTACACGGACTTGTAGAGGTGTCCTACACGGAGTTGTAGGAGTGCGGTATTCACACTAGTAAGTGTAAGGTGCTTACACTGGTAAGAGTGAGGAACTTTCACCGCCGGGAGAAAGCCGTTCACTCCAGTAAGAGTGAGGTATTCACTCCAGTAAGAGTGAGGTATTCACTCCAGTAAGAGTGAGCAGCTCTCCCCTCCGGGAGAGAGAGGCATATACTGAAAGGTGTGAGAATCACAGCTGCAAAGGAGCGGTTCTTCAACGCCGTACATACGGCGCGGGCTTTGAGGTGTTTAAGTTTGCGGAGTGCAAACTTGTATTTACGGGAGGAAAAGATGGTCGGATTTATTGAGCTTCTTCTGAAATCCGCGATTGTGGATAATGTTGTGTTCATTCAATATCTTGCAATCTGTCCGTTCGTCGGAATGACAAGCGAGACTGACAAGGCTGCGGGAATGGGGATTGCGACTTCGTTTGTTATTGTGCTTGCCACAGCTGTAACATGGCCTGTGTACAAACTTGTGATGGTTCCCCTTCATTTGGAATTTCTTCAGACGCTTCTTTTTATTCTTGTGATTGCTTCACTTGTGCAGCTGGTGGAATTCTTTCTTAAAAAATCCGTCCCTTCGCTTTATAAATCGATGGGCGTGTATCTTGCTCTTATAACCACGAACTGTGCGGTGCTTGGCGTTACGATAAACTGCATAAGCAAGAACTACGGATACGTCCAAAGCATTGTGTACGCGCTGGGCTCCGCGCTGGGCTTTCTTTTGAGTATGCTTATAATGAGCGCGGTAAGAAGCAGACTTAAAGGAGCGAATGTTCCTAAGGCTTTTGAAGGAACTCCGATTCTTTACATAGCTGCAGGGCTTTTAAGCCTTGCCTTCCTCGGTTTTAAGGGGCTTATAAACTAGGAGCGTTCAAGGTTCGCCTTGATTTGTATAAAATTACTTTTTGGGGCTTTATCTGAACAGGTTTTTATTTTTGCGTTCCTTTTGCTGCATTGAAGGAATGTAAAGTAAATATTGTATTTTGTAATTGATTTTTTGCGGGAACGGAACATGAAGATTGTAATCAGTACAATAATTGTCGCTTTGTCTATAGGATTTTTGCTTGGTCTTTTGCTTGGGCTTTTTAAGAAAATCTTTTCTGTCAAGGTTGACCCGAAAATTCAGGCTATAAGGGATGCCCTTAGCGGCGCGAACTGCGGCGGATGCGGATTTGCAGGATGTGATTCTTTTGCAGAAGCTGTTGTAAAAGGAAAAGCATCTTCTGCAGGATGCGTGGCAGGAGGAGCGGACTGCGCTTCCGCCATAGCTTTCATTATGGGCTCTTCGGCATCAGGGGTAACTCCGAAGATTGCTTTTCTTGCCTGCAACGGAACTGAAGAATCCGCCCTTGAACGGGGAACATACATCGGGGTAAAGACCTGCCGTGCTTCCCAGCTTGTTGCAGGCGGAACTAAAAAGTGTTCTTTCGGCTGTATAGGTTTCGGTGATTGCGTTGAAGTCTGTCCGTTCGACGCAATTCATATGGGGCATCATTCTCTTCCGGTTGTTGATAAAGAAAAATGCGTGGGCTGCGGAAAATGCGTAAAAGCCTGTCCTAAAACACTTTTAGTTCTGATTCCGAAAGATTCAAAAGGCGCGATTGCTCGTTGTTCCTGCAGAAGCGACAACAAAGCTCAGATAAAAAAAGATTGTAGCGCAGGCTGCTTCAAGTGCGGTATGTGCGTGAGAAAATGCCCTAAGACCGCAATCCAAATGGTGAACGGAATTCCTTCAATCGATAGAGATAAATGCGATTCATGCGGAGAATGCATAAAGTCCTGCCCTGACAAGGTTCTTGCGTTTCTTTAGTTTTTGAAAAGATGAGGAAATTTATTTTTTGCCCTTCAGTTCTTTCAGCATGTCCGAAAGAATCATTTTTGCTTTGTCTTCAGGGAGCGCTTCCTGCGGATTGTGGTATTCCACAAGATTTTCAGGAATTTCGTCAAGGAATCTTGAAGGCTCGCAGTCTATGAGAATGCCCTGTTTTCTCCTTTTTTGGCAGCTTGAGATTATGAGTTTTTCCTGTGCCCGTGTTATCGCGACATAAAAAAGCCGCCTTTCTTCTTCAACGTTGCCGTCATTTTCTTCGACGGCTCTTTGGTGCGGAACAAGACCTTCCTCGACTCCGGCTATGAACACCACAGGAAACTCAAGTCCCTTTGAGGCGTGGATTGTCATCAGGTTCACTTTTCCTCTGCTTTCCTCCGAGTCCGAATCGTCCCGTCCAAGAAGCGTGATTCTGTTCAGATACTGGAAAAGACCTTGATTCTGATTGTCGGGATCGTTTTCCCAGTTTTCCATCATGGTAAGAAAATATTCGATGTTCTTGAGCTTGAACCTGACCGCCTTTTCGCTTTTGGAAAATTCTGAGATAAGGTGGGACTTGTAGTCTATATCTTCAATCATTTCCCTGACTTTTTTTGAAAGTCCTCTTCCGCTTAGAAGTTTTGTCCTTTGCTCTTCGATTAGTAGAGAAAAATTTTCCAAATCTTCGGAAAGTTTTACGCCTACTTCGTCCTTGTCTTTTTTTGAAAGGGATTGTATTGCCGTCCACAAAGAAGAGCCGAGAAGTTTCGCCTCGTCGTTTATCTTCTGTATGGCAGCCCTGCCGATTCCCCTTCTTGGAGTGTTTATGATTCGAAGAAGGTTTATGTCGTCGTCGTGGTTTGAGATTACTCTAAGATAACTTATGATGTCTTTAATTTCCATCCTTTCAAAGAAACTTGTGCCTCCGCTCATCGTGTAGGGGATGTTGTTTTCAAGAAAGGCTTCTTCAAGAAATCTGCTTTGGGTGTTTGCCCGCATGAGGATTCCAAAATCGTCGTATTTTCGTTTTTCCTCCATGCTTATTCCTTGGATGCTTTCGGCTATGAAGGACGCTTCGTCGCTTTCGTTCTGCGGCATGAAAATTTCAATGGGCTTTCCGCTTCCTTTTCCGCTCCACAGTTTTTTGTCCTTGCGGTTCGTGTTATGCGAGATGACTCCGTTTGCCGCTTCAAGGATTGTGCCTGTGGAACGGTAGTTCTGCTCAAGGCGGATTTCCGTCACTTTAAAATCTTTTTCGAAATTGACTATGTTCTGGTAGTCCGCTCCTCTCCAACTGTAGATTGACTGGTCGTCGTCCCCGACCACTGCGACATTCTTGTCAGAAAGAAGGCGCATGAGTTCGTACTGCTTGTGGCTTGTATCTTGAAATTCATCGACCATTATGTATTTGTATCTTTCCCTGTAGCGGGCAAGTACATCCGGATTTTCTTCGAATAATTTTATCGGAAGCACTATAAGATCGTCAAAGTCCACTGCGTTGTAAAGTTTGAGCCCCTCCTGGTAGCATTCGTAGAGATTCCGGTACATATCGTTTTCTCCGTGCCAGCCTTTCCTTCCTGTCTTTACGTCGCTGAAAAGCGTTCCTATCTTGTACAGATCCATGGCATCCGAAGAGAATTTCAGCTCCCTTCCACATTCTTTTATCAGCGAGATTCGATCGGTTTCGTCGTATATCGAAAAATTTTCTCTGTAACCAAGTCGTTCTATGTCCTGATGCAGAATCTTCACCCCGAACGCATGAAATGTAGAGACCGTAAGGAGCTGGAGTTTCTTTTGGGTGAGTTCCTTTATCCTTCCTTCCATTTCTTTTGCTGCCTTGTTCGTGAAAGTGAGGGCAAGAATTTGGCTTTGCGCTATCCCTTTGTCCAGCATGTGCGCAATCCTGTAGGTTATCACACGGGTTTTTCCGCTTCCTGCCCCGGCGATTATCAGAATTGCGCCTTCTGTCGTGGTAACCGCCCTGAATTGTTCAGGATTAAGTTCTTTTCTGAGATTTTCTAAATCCAAGGTCATAGGCTAACAAAATTAACATTCTATTGCTTTTTACGCAATATTTGGTAAAATTATTGAACAGTTCTAAAGCCTGAGTTTTTAAGGCGACCATGGAATTTGATTTCCGCTTGATTGCGGATTTCCCGTGGATTTGCCTGAATCTCCAGCCAACAGGGCAGAAATCTCGATAAAATTTTATGGGAGTATTGGAATGAACGCAGCCGTAGCAGCTTTTTTCTCAAGGCACAATTTTGTCTGCCATGCAGATGTAGCCACAATCGCAAAGTCGATCCTTGACGACATGAACAAAGGTTTAAGGAAAGAAAAGTCCGACGAGGATATGATTCAGACTTACAGCCTTCCGCCGGAGGATGCCGTAAAAAACAAGAGCGTCATTGTAATCGATGCCGGAGGAACGAATTTCAGGTCCTGCCTTGTGACATTCGATGAAAACGGAGAGGCGACTATTTCCGATATGGAAAAAACAAAGATGCCCGGAGTTGAAAGGGAACTGAACAAAAAAGAATTTTTCGATCAGTTGGCAAAGAACCTTGAGCATCTGAAAAACAAGGCGAATTCCATTGGATTCTGCTTTTCATATCCGATGACAATCACGGAAGACGGAGATGGAATTCTCATAAACTTCTCTAAGGAAGTAAAAGCGCCTGAAGTCGTGGGATGCGCAATCGGAAAATGCCTCAAGGAGGCTTTGGTCGCTCACGGCTGGAACGAACCTAGGCGAGTTACGCTTTTGAACGACACTGTCGCCGCTCTCCTTGCAGGAAAGGCTGCCGCAAAAACATATCCGTATTCATCATACGTAGGTTTCATTCTTGGAACCGGAATGAACGCCGCCTACATTCAGCCTGAAATTCCTTCGGCGAACGTTTCCCGTCAGATAATCGTGTGTGAATCGGGAAAGACAACGAATGTGGTCATGTCGGATTTTGACAGAGCGTACGACGAAAAATCACAGAAACCGAATTCTGCGTTGATAGAGAAACAGTGTGCAGGCGGCTACTTGGGTTCTATCGCATACGAACTTATTTTGCTTGCGGTAAAGGACGGGCTTTTTTCAAAAGCGTTGGCTGAAAAACTAGGAAAACTTGAGTCCATGACGCTTATTGAATTCGATAGTTTCCTTCATAATCCGTATGACACTGGTTCAGTGCTTGGAAAAATCGCTTCGGAAACTGCAACCGAGGAGGACTATGACCGCCTGTTCCAGATTCTTGATGCATTGCTTGAACGTTCTGCCCGTTGTGCTTCTGCCATACTTTCAGCGGCAGTTATTCAAAGCGGAGAAGGTAAGAACGCATCCAAACCCGTATGCATACTCTGCAACGGCTCTACATTCTGGAAATCGACTAGACTGTACGAGAGGGTGAACGCATACCTTGAGGAAGTTCTTACCGTTCAGCGAGACCTTTACTGGAAAATAATCTCTGCGGAAAACGACATAACCTTGGGAACTGCCATCGGCGGTCTTTTGGAATAGATTTTTTTTTCAAGGTACGCTAATATACGGAGATTGAGGTTTTAGGTGAAAAACGCAGGAAAATCCATTGTCCTTATCATGCTGATTATCATCATGGCCCTTGGCGGTCTTCTATGGTTCGACTACCTTGGGGTCATCAATGCAAAGAAAGTTTTTGCGCCTGTATATAAACTTATGGGAAGAGACCCGCAAGTTTCAGTCGCATCGACTTCCTCTGCTCCGATAACCGGCGACCTTGATCAGGAACGGCTTGAAAAGCAGCGCGAGGCACTGGAACTTTGGCGAGAGGAACTCGACAAGAGGGAGGCTGAGGTTTCCCAAAAGGAAAAAGCCAACGAGCAGATAGCTTCGGAACTTTCAAACAGAGAAAAATCGCAGGAAGAACGGGAAAAAACATTCAACCAGACCGTAAAAAAGTACGATGATAAGAATGTAAACATCGAACAGATTGCGCTGAATCTGAATGGAATGCGTCCCGAAGCCGCCGTTAACATCCTTCTTGCGATGGATGACCAGGTTGTAATCGACGTTCTTAGGAAAGTCGAGGAACTTGCAAAGCGTTCCGGGACCGCATCGCTGGGGTCTTACTGGCTTTCTCTGATGCCTGCCGAAAGGGCGGCTGAGATACAAAGAAAAAGCCTTTCAAAACCTTCTTCGCTTTAGTCCGCCAGATTCAAGGCAATCCGTCCGATAAAATTTCTGGAGGGATTGCCAATGCAAAACGCCCTAACTCAGGCGATTGATTTTTCCGCTTCCTTTGTGCCGCAAAATGTCCGGCAAAAGCCTGCGGAGTCGGGGTTTTCCAAGGAATCTGGAACGGAAAATTCCTACGATTCAAAAAAATCTTTCGGTCAGCTTGTGGACGATGCCAAAAAGTCGGCTGAAAACCGTGTGGCTGTGGACGAAAAACATTCCGAATCTTCGGAAAAAAGTGTGGTCGTTCCGGCTGAGGAAAAAGTCGTCGCCGCAGAAGAAAAACATTTTCGAAAGGAAGAAAATGTTTCCTTAAAGGAAAAAAAGAAAAAGCCTTCAGCAGCTGAAAAGACGCACAATCTTGATGACAGAAAAAAAATCTCTGAAAAAAATAAAAATTTTCCGGCAAAGGATTCGAAGCTTGGCATAGAGCAGAAAAATTCTTTGACGGAGAAAATCGCGGGGAAAGTCCCGGAACCTAAACAGGTTTCCGAAAAGTCGGATATTCCCGTAAAAAAATCAATCGAGCAGAAAATCGAGAAAAATTCTATCCGCACGGATTTGAAAGACATCGATGAAAAATCCGAGCTTGTGAGTTCCGCTTTGAACGGAAACGTTTTTATCGAGAAAAATGTTTTTTCCGACGTTAAAAATGATTTTTTTGAAGAAAACGGCGACGACATTGAAATCAAGGATTTAAAAAAGCGGGGAAAAACTTTCGCCATTGACAAAGACGGGAAAATCACGGTGAACGATTTGAGAACCGAGGGAAAGGACGAAAGTTCGAAGGAAAAACTTGAGATAAAGGAAGTCCGTTTTGACGGAAAAAACAAGATTGAGATGAACGTGGAGGTCGCAAATCAGAACGCGACGCAAAATGTTCTTTCGAGCAATTCGCAAGTTTCTTCCGCCGTCGATTCCAATTTTCAGGCGATGCTTCAAAATCAGATTCAGCAGAACGCAGACACATTCGTCAAGGCTGGAAATATCGTGCTTAAAGACAACGATGTGGGTGAGATAAAACTTGTCCTTCATCCGGAATCGCTTGGAAACGTTAAGATTGACCTTCACTTGAAGGACAACAGTATAACCGGACGCATTGTTGTTTCAACTCAGGAAGCGTTCGAGGCGTTCAAGGAAAGCGCGGAAAGTTTAAAGGCTGCGTTCGTGTCAAGCGGATTTGAGACGGCGGGATTTGACTTGAGTTTTGCGGGACAGGATTCGAACAGCCAGTTCAACAGGAACGGAAACGGCTCTGATTCTTCTTCACGCTCAAGACGCATAGCTGCCTACGAAGGCGAGGTCGGCGACGGCGATTTTGACGGAAATATCGAAGGATTTTCGGAGAACTATCGCACGAATTCTGTAAACATCGTGGCTTGAAAGTTCGATACATAAGATGAGGATTTTTATTAAGGAGTCTTGGCATGGATAACACAACTTTGAACACAACCATGAGTTCCGGCGAAAAACTTGCTGTTGACAATATCGTGAACAATTTCAACAAAACGAACGTTTCCGTTTCCAGAACGACAGGCAATCAGCTTGGGAAAGACGATTTTTTGAAACTTTTGATAACGCAGCTTACAAATCAGGATCCTACAAATCCGATGGAAGACACCCAGTTCATCTCTCAGATGGCGCAGTTCAGTTCTCTTGAGCAGATGACTAACATGAACGAATCGTTTTCAAGGCTTTCCGGCGTGCTGAACTCAAGCCATGCCTCAAGCATACTTGGAAAGACGGTCGATATAAATATTGGAGACGCGACGACTCAAGGGGTCGTGGAGGCGGCGACAATGGGTGAAAAGCCGGAAATAAAGGTGAACGGAATGTTCTACAGCATGGAACAGGTTAAAGCCGTTTACGGTTATTGATATTTGAGCGTGTAAATTATATAGCAGGGGTAAAGATTTATGATGAGATCACTTTATTCTGGAGTTTCCGGACTTCAGAATCATCAGACCAGAATGGACGTCATAGGAAACAACATTTCCAACGTCAACACCACAGGATTCAAGCGAGGTCGCGTCAACTTCCAGGACATGATAAGCCAGCAGCTTTCAGGTGCGGCTCGTCCTACTGAGGAACTCGGCGGCGTGAACCCCAAGGATGTCGGTCTTGGAATGACAATCGCAACGATTGAGCAGGTATTCGTCCAAGGAAACCTACAGTCCACCGGCGTGTCCACGGATGTCGCGATTCAGGGAAACGGTTTTTTCATCGTAAAGGACGGCGAGGAATCTTTCTACACACGTAACGGTGTTTTTGGGCTTGACAAGGATGGAACGTTCGTGAACCCTGCGAACGGAATGAGAGTCCAGGGATGGATGGCGCGGGATCTTAACGGAGAGGCGATAATACAAAGTTCCGCAACTCCAACGGATCTTGTGATTCCCGTAGGTTCAAAAGACCCTGCCAGGGAGACGGCGAACGTGCTTTTTGCCTGCAACCTGAACAAAAACACTCCTGAGATTCTTGAAGGCGCGTCGGCAAGCGATGTCGCAAAGGGAACTTGGGCTACAGAGCAGAAAATATACGACAGTTTTGGAAACGAACATCTTCTTTCAGTTTCGTTCCAGAGGGTGGTCGGAAATCCGAACGCATGGCAGGCGACGGTGAACGTGGATGCGGACAACGCCGACTTCACGCAGACCAGGGTAGGGCTTGGTACTACGGACGGAATGGAAAACACGTTCATCGTGGAGTTCGATAACTTTGGAGCGTTGCGAAGCGTAACCGATTCTTCAGGGGCATTGAGCAATGCGGAAGGCGACATCGTTCTTACGACATCATACACAGTGCCCGAATCCGAGGCGGATGCGGACGGAAACCCGGAGAGGCACACCTTCAACATAAATCTTGGCACAATCGGAAGTTTCAAGAACACAATCACGCAGTCCGCTTCAAAGTCCACCACAAAGGCTTACAGCCAGGACGGATACACGCTCGGCTACCTTGACAACTTCAAGATTGATTCAAGCGGAGTGATTACCGGAGTGTATTCGAACGGAACTAACAGGGTTATAGGTCAGATTGCCCTTGCCACGTTTGCAAACGACAGAGGACTTGAGAAGGCGGGCGACAACAACTATGTCGAAACAAACAACTCGGGTCAGGCGAATGTCGGGGAATCAGGTGTTGCAGGAAAGGGAAGCATTTTGTCCGGTGCGCTTGAGATGTCGAATGTCGACCTTTCCGAACAGATGACTGACATGATTGTAACCCAAAGAGGTTTCCAGTCAAACGCAAAGACTATTCAGACGGCAGACACTCTTCTTGAGACCGTCCTTAGCCTTAAACGATAAGTTTATAAAATAATAAAGATGCGGTTTTCCGCGTAAAAAAACGGGCTGTCTAAAAACTTAAGTTTTCGGACAGCCCGTTTTATTAAGTACTTAATTTAAACGCCGACAGGGTGAATAAAAGCGATAAACTTTTTATTCACCCTGTTTTTTATGTTTGCGTGATTTTTATTTTCTCATGATTTATATTTTCCTGCTTTTTAGAATTTTACGTTCATCGATACTGCGCCTGAAAAGTAGTTTGTAAGTATGTTCCATGATGTGTATAAGCCTATCTCAAAGTAGGGGAACGTGAGCGTAAGTCCTCCGAAAAGCTGCGGTTTTATTCCGGCAAAATCAAAATCTTTTGAAATGTTTCCGCTTCCTTCTGCGGAGGCTGAAATTTCTTTTGTTCCGTTTTGAGTTGTCGTGTAATTCCAGCCGTATTCCGCATCGCTTTTTGTCATCATCGCCCTGAATCCTAAAAACGGAATCGTGAAAAGAAAGCGCCTTGAAACCTGCACCGAAGCAAACAGCGTGTGCGTTTTTATAAAGATGTTTGCGGAAGTGTCTAAAGTGCCTTTGTTCGTGCTTGGCGGAGCGTAAGAAAGTTCTTTTGATGTTGAGATTTTCAGGTCCTGACCGTGGTATGAGTAGCCCAAGCCCAGCGAAACCTGCGGAATAAACACGCTTCCCTGAAGGACGGCGTATCGAACTTCAGCGCCCAGCGCAGTGTAGTCAATTCCGATTCCGAAATCCGCTGCGGAAAATTTAAAAAGGTCTTTTCCGGTTGTCATCGCAAAAAATCCGATGTCGAACGGATAAAGAATTCCGCCGAATCTTGCCTGAATGCTTGTTCCCGGAAGCGGAAGTTTTTCCGGAAGTGAAGGAAATTCTATGCTTAGGGATGCTCCGATTGTACCTACCGAAGCCTTCATGTCGTCAAGCAGAACCTGAATTTTATCCGTGAATGCGGAGCTGTCTACAAATGTTCCGGAAGTTGAAAATCCTATGGAAAAATGCTTGGGGATTGAAGGATAAAGTTTTCCGATGTATGCATCCGGGCTTGTAATCATGGCGATTGTGTTTTCGGGAACTACGTCCAGCAGCGTTCCCGCCATAGACGAAAAAGCCTCGTTTACGCGGTCAACATTCGGCAAAGCTTTTAGCGGGGCTGCAACGGCGGAAATCAAAATAAAAAAAGCAGGAAAAAATCTCTTCATCACGGAAAACCTCTTTTGAATGAAGTGTCGTACACTTTAGAACAAATTTCAATAACATTTTATCATAAAACAAAATTTAATAGAACTATACGGATTCTTTTATATGGAATAAAGCGGAAATAAAACTCTTGAAATTAGCGTAATCATATAGTATTGTATAATAGTTTGTTATTTATTTTGTTCATGCTAGGGGAAATTTATGACAAAAAAACTTGCGGGATTTCTTTTTTTGCTTATATGTCTGTTCTTTTTATCCTGCAAAGGCAGAGACAAAGATATGGGAAAAATCTCAATCGATGTTTCGTCTCTTTTTACTAAATTTTCGTGCAAGGCTGCATATCCCGACAGCAGCGCCAACGACACGTATACGCTTGAACTTTATGTTACCGGGGATTTTGAATGGAGCCAAAGTCTTAGCGGAAAACTTTCCGATTTCAAAAAAAAGACCGTAACTCTTCCTGAAATTCCGCTTGGAAGCCGAGTTGCGGTTTTTATAAAACTTTACAGAAATAAGATTCTTTGCTATTCAGGTTTTTCCGAGCCGGAAACTGTTGTCCGCGGGCAAAAAAGCCTTGCCATAAACATGAAAAAAAATTGTGACGAAAAAATTCCGTCCAACTGCGAGGATGAACTTTTTTCCGCTCCGATAATTTCAGCTACGGGCGGAAAATTTGATCCTGTCGCTATGAAATACGTTGTAAATCAGGGAAAAAACATAACTTTTTCAGTTAGGACTTTACCATTTTTCCCGGAAGGTGCAAAATGTCTGTGGTACATAAATGACACGCTTGTAGAAGGCGTGGATTCTTCTATAACCATTGATTATTCTTCGGCGGAATGTGTAAGTGTTACAAACACTGTGATGGTTTTAGTAAGTTACGGCGGAATAATAAAATCCGCTTCATTCGACTTTTTGGTAAAGGTCGAATAAATACATTATTTTTTAGTAGAAAACCATGAAAAGACTGTTTGCTGTAGCAGGAATTTTGTTCCTATTTTTTTCATGCTCGAATTTTATTCAGGATAATAAAAATTCCGGAAAAACGATTTCTGTAACTATAGGCTTGGATTCTTCAAGAACAATATCCCCTTTATCAAACAATCTTTTCAGAAAAGTTACTAAATGGAAGCTGACTTTGACTTCCGCTGCAAATACGGGGTTACCTCCGTCTCCGATTGTAAGAGAAATAAATGTCAGTCCTGATTCGGATATTCCTGTAACAACGAAAATTGACGTTCCGAACGGATTTTACAATCTGAAAGTTGAAGGTTCGTGCGAGGAAAACTCAACGACGTTCAACTTTGAAGGAGAAAAATCTTTAGGCGTCGGACTTTCAGGAGATGAAAAAGATGAAAAAATAGTTATTTCCGTGGGGCTTAAAAAATCTTCCGGCGGGCGCGGAGATTTAAAATATGAGCTTGATTTTTCGGGTGTGGAAGGAAAAGATCTTATTTCAAAGCGCATAACTTATTATTACAAGACAGGTTCCTCTCCTGTTCAGGACGAAAAAAGCCCTGAAATTTCTATGACGCTTACTCCGCTCTCCGGCGGAACTCCGATAGCGGTTCCTGCGATAATTGATTACGATTCCGAAGTGCCGGGAAATCTTGAAGTCGGCTCTGTTCAATACAACGGCGATACATACGATTCTTGTAAAAAAGTACTTTTCCCGTAACAAAATGCACATTCAAACAAACTTCAATTCCTTCGGGTTTTTATGTGTTCGGCATAGAATGTAAGACAGCCGAAAACGAAAGTCTTTCATTGACGGGCGACGGCGATACTCTTTTAGAAATCGCGGACGATATTTTGACCGAGGCAAAAAAAATCCCGCAAAAATTGAATGCCGTTCCCGTGTTCTATTGCAGTCTTCAAAAAACGGACAGCCCGTACAACGGCATATCGGAAAATTTTCCCGCTTCCTGGAAAAATGTTTTAAAAATTGCAAATGCGTACGAAAGCGTTTCAGTTAAGATAAAATGCGATTCCGTGCCTGCTTTGAATCTTTACGATATTCCTAAAAAAGACGTAGAGATTTTGGTAAAGGACGGAAGCGGCTACAAATCCTTTTTTACCATGAACGGAAATCATCACCGAATCGTGATGCATGGAAATTTCGGAAACCTGAATCTGACAGGAAAAGACAATGATATAAGTGTTACGATTTTCAATTTGAACGGAACAAATCTTTTCCTTGACAATGTTTATGCAACTCTTGAGACAAAAGCTTTTTCCTCCGAGCCTGCGCCAACCGAGGTAAAACTGAACGAAATCACGTTCAAAAACGGTTCTCAAATCAATGCAAAAAATGCAGCTGTAAAGGCTTTGACTTCCGAGGTAAAACTGAAATTCGAGGAAGACCCTTCGCTTTTCTACACCGCGCAAAATCCGTTTATAAGAAGCTACGGCTCTTCCGTTTTAAGTTCGGTTTTTAAAGTAGAAAAAGCGGGGTATGCCGTAAAATCCGACAAAAGCAAAACTTCCTGTTTTGTGATTCGTGATCCGAATGCGGAAGGCGTAGGAGATGTTCCTTCGTTCAACTTAAAAATCGGAGAAAAAACTTTAGGCGGGAATGCTTCAAATTCGGCAGAGGTTCCATACAAGGACGAAGATGTTTCTCTTAACGTTACGGCTTCTTACACGGAAAAATATAGGGCGACATGGCTTTTTGGCGATGAGTTTATAGGTCAGTCTGAAAACGCTTACACCTCTGTAAAACTGAATCTGAAGGATTGGAAATCGTTCCTTGATTCGGAAAAAAATACGCTTATCTGCATTCTTCAGGATAAAGAAAACGGCGATTTTAGGGTTGAAAAGGGATATTTTAAGCCGGTTCCGTATCTTGAAAATGGAATGCTGCCTGAAGTTCGAGTTACGTATTCGGGCTCGAAAACACTGGATAATCCGTCCGTCAGTTTTGAATCCGGCGAAGTCCTGAAGGACTTTGTGATAGACGGAAACACATACGACCTTTACGTTCTTACGTACAAGAACTCGAAGGGATGTATCTATAAATATATGTACGGATACAACGGAAATTATTCAAAAGTCGATAATTTTGAAATAAAAAGTACAAAGGGTTTGCAGAATTTGGCTTTGAACAAGGATTATATTCTTGCTCTGGCATCGGATCATTCGGTTGTTGCCTACAAGAAAGATGGCACTGGTTCTGAGAAGACCGTGAACGTTTCTTCGCTAAATCTTAATTCTTCTTTCGACACAATTACAAAAACCTATCTTGACGATAAGGATAGGTTCTTTGTTGCATTAAGCACCGCAGATTCTTCATATAGCACCTATACTCCTAAATTGACATACGGAAAACTCAAAAACACCGGCGGAAACCTGAAAGTAGATTTGGTAAAAACCCATGATCTTAATATCATGACAAAACTTTCTAAAGTTGTGCTAAAAGGAGAAGATGAAACTAAAATTACCGACCTATACGTAAGGGATGATAAACTTTATGTCCTTGCAAAAAATCATTTTGACGGAAAAACTTCGTCCAAACCTGAAGACACATACGCAGGAACTTCAAACGGTGCGATAATCAGGTTTGATATAAAAAGCGACGAACTTGATTCCGATTCGACTTTCTATTCCAGCCAAAACAATCCGCATTACGGACATACGGAGCAACCTGCAAGCGAAGAAAAAAGGCGTTCTGCATTCTACGGACCTTCAAGATTCATATGCATAACAAAGGATGCGCTTTTCATTGCGGACGAGGGCGGCCATGTGAACGGAATTGGAGAATCCTATGTCGATGTGAACAGAATCGTGAAAATCGATTTGAGTTCTCTACGTTTTGAGGTCGTAGGTTCTTGCGCATCCTCATTCTCCGAGCAGTTTAGAGAAGGTACTGATACTGTTGTAATTAGCGGAAAGACCGTAAAGTGCGGAAAATTTTCTAAGCTTTAATAGTTTTTCTGTGTCTTGAAAGAATCATGAAATCTTTCAAGACCGTTCGACTGGTTTTAGAGAAGTTTTTCCGCTATTTTTGCCGCGACTTTTTCGCCGTCCATCGCAGACGAAACAATTCCCCCCGCATAACCTGAGCCTTCTCCGCAAGGGTAAAGGTTTTGTGCCGCCGGGCTTTCAAGACTTTCCTTGTCCCTAAGGATTCTTACGGGCGTCGATGTGCGTGTCTCGCTTGCAAGCAAAATCGCTTTTTCCGACAAGAATCCGTGCATTTTCTTTTCGAATTCCAAAAATCCTTTTGAAAGGCGTTCTGTCATGAACGGTGGAAGCCATTCGTCCAGCCTGGAAGGAACAACGCCCGGAGAAAAACTTGTGTCTATGAGGGATGCGGAATCTTTTTTGTCAAGGAAATCTTTCAACAGCTGGGAAGGGGCTTTGAAGCCGTCCCCGTGCTTTTTGGTCTGTCTTTCAAGCCATTTTCTGAAATAAAGCCCTGAAAGGGAAGGGCAGTTTTCTTTTTCCGCCTGATTCTTGAACTCGTTGGGAATGTCTTCGCCCCGGATTTCTGTAACAATCGCAGAGTTGGACCATCTTGAATTCCTTCCTGAAGCGCTCATGCCGTTCAGCACGATTTCGTCCTCGCTTGACTGCGAAGGAACGATAAATCCGCCGGGACACATACAAAACGAATATACCCCACGCATATCGACCTGTGATGTGAGCCTGTATTCCGCCGCTTCCATCAGCGAATTTTTTCCGTGGTACTGAATCGAATCGATAAGGCTTCTTGGGTGTTCTATGCGAACTCCCATGGCGAAGGTCTTTTGCTCAAGGCTTTTAGGCTCAATTTTTGCCATCATGTAATATATGTCGTATGCGGAATGCCCTGTCGCAAGAATCACGGAATCTGCGTCGACTTTTGAGATTTTAAGGCTTTTTACATCGGTGAATTTTACGCCTACGACTTTTCTTGAGCCTTTTTCGTCGGCGAACACAAGGTCTGTAAACTTTGAGCCGAAATAAAACTTGCCGCCCATGCTTTTTATGAAGTTTTTAATGTTGTTCACAACAAGCGGAAGTTTTTCCGTTCCGATGTGAGGGTGCGAATCCGTAAGGATTTTTTTGTCCGAGCCGAAATGAAAAAATATTTCCAGGATTTTCGGAACGCTTCCTCTTTTGTTGCTTCTTGTGTAAAGTTTCCCGTCAGAGAACGTTCCCGCCCCGCCTTCGCCGAAGCAATAGTTTGAGTTTTCGTTCAAGATTCCCTTTGTGCCGATTTCCGCTATGCTTTTTCTTCTTTCAAAAGTCTCTTCTCCTTGCTCGATTATGACAGGACGGATGCCGTGTTCAAGAAGTTTAAGCGCCGCAAAAAGCCCCGCAGGCCCTGAGCCAACGATTACTACCGTCCTAAGTTTTTCCGACGGAATGCCGGCGGTATTCTTCCATTCGGGAAGGGCTGAGGTGCGGATTTCCGATTTTTCTTCGTCAACGGAAACGCTGTATTTTAGGTGGATTTTTATTTTCCCGTGGCGAGCGTCAATCGACCTTTTTGCAAGCGTTTTTTGGATTCTGTGATTTTCTTTTTCGATTCCGATTTTATAAAGCTCTTTTTCGATAATGCTTTCGATAATTTTAGGATTTTTTTCTTCTTCAGAAGAGACAGTTATTAAGATGTCCGTTTTCATGTTTTTTATTCTAACAGAAAAAAAAGCTTTCTTCGATAGATTTTGCGTCAGCTTTGCGAAGCAAAGAGGCGGCGGTTAGAATGAACGTTTTGACGGGCGTAAATCAAACGGCGTCTACCGTATCGCTTGATAACTGTGAAAATCTTGACTATTAAATTGATTGATATACAAAATTGCGATATAAACATGAATGTTATCAATAAGATTTTACAGGGAGTAGGAAAATGACAATTAAAGAGTTTGTCGATAAAAATGAATATTTAGACTGTTTTGAGTATCGAATGGATTGGAACGGTTACAAAGTTTATTATGTATGGTTCAAGGCGTATGAAGGAGCTTGTAGCGGCTATCCGCGTTTTGCGCTCGAATGAAACGGCAAAATCAGAGAATCGACGCATGAAGAGACAATCGAAATCATGCGCTCGTTCCCCCATTTCGGCGAATAATAATCGTATACTGTTATATAAATGGAAACTTGTACAAGTGGAGTATGTCGAGCTTAAAATAAAAAAAGGCACTGTTTCCAGTGCCTCGCGTTGCTCCAAGCTGATATTTCTATCAGAACTCGAACGATTAATATTCTACCTAACTTTATTAATAATGTCAATAAAAAAGTGATATTTTAAAATAAAATGGGGTCGGGGCGGTATCCACACATTTGTGTTTCGTTCACCAGTCTCAACCTTCCTCATGTTAGTCCAATAGTTATAATAAGTCAATTATACTTTTAAAGGATTTTTTATTTAATTCTTAAAAAACATAAAAAATTAAATTTGACGAATGGAATATACATTTTTTCAAATTATACAAATGGCGGGTATTTTTCATTCCGCAAAGACTATTATAAAAAAATAAGGACTATCCTAAAGCGGATAGTCCGATGGCGGAACGCAGGTTTTACCCCTTGTTCCAGCTCCTATAATAATGTATGTAGAGTTTTTTGTCAAATCCTAATATTTAAAAATCCCCGAATGACTATATATATGGGTTCTCCCCACAAATCTTGTTTTGCGGCGGGTGTGTGATTGCCTTTCCATGCCCGCCGTTTTTTTTCTAAAAAATAAAAATGACTATATAAGTATGAAGATAATCACAGACGATTTATACGCCCGCCTTGTGCGGCATTTTTTACAGGACGAAAAAGTTGCATTGTTTCAGGATTTTGTTATGTCCGAGACATTGCCCGATAGCGATATTCAGGAAGAAGAAACGGGGGTGACCGATGAGCATGATGAGTAACGGGCGTGTTATGCCTAATTCCCGAATGGGAACATCAGGAATACAGGTAGATGAAAACATAAAAAAAGGGGATGTTCTTTGGCTTATTCTTCCCGAAAGAATTGCCGTAAGAAACAATGAAAATAATGCACTCATTCCCTCATTCAGACGAAGAAGACGAATAGCCGTTTGAATGAATTTCCAATATTCCGCACAGATTTTACGAATTAAAATGTAATACTAATTTCTCCGTCCGTTTTATTATTGTTCCACACATTGGAAAGGTGGTACTGCCATGAATAACAATAAGAAAACTTTTCTCCGGTATCTGCTATAAAATCGACATGAAAACGATTGGAGGCTTCCGTTTTTGAACGATATATGTTTACCTTTGTTATGTTTTTAGTTTCTTCTACGGTATGTTTGCCGAACAATGTTACAGTTTCCGTTTTTTTGTACGTTCCAGTTACGTTATATTCTGTTTTTTCAGCATCTCGAAACATGAAAGTGTTGTACAACTCTAAAGCGGTTGTTTCTTTAGGAAATACATAATTATTATCGCTTTTTATAAATTTACTTACATCAACTTTTGTGAACGAATCCCTATCATCGCCCTCATCGAGCTTACACGCCGTTAATGCAAGGCTTATCATAAAAAGCACAAATAAAAATATCTTCCGTTTCATAGTATTTTTACACCTCAATTCATAATATCATAGAAATATGCTAAAAATCTACTGCAATCCGGTGCGGTGGAACTTAGCGATAAGGGCGTATTTATTCGTGACGTGGAAGTCTTTTTATCGAAAATAAAGGGTGGAAACTCGTTCTTCGACTTTGCGATAACAGTGTGCGGCTTGCTATACTTGCGGCAATGGAGGCAATATGGTTAAAAAACGGTTGTGGACGTATATTTCGGGCGGAATTTTGAGCTTGTGTATGCTTGGAAGCATTTTCTCTTGCAGGGGTACGTATCAGCAAGATACCGCTGATACAAATAACGGCGACGATAATTAAGAAAATTGAACTGAATAAGGACTTATCCGGTGTTGCATGTAGCAGAAATACATGGGCAGCTGTAGGTAAGGATGCCTCAATATTCGTCAGTACGGATAACGGAAATACGTGGAGCTTGAAAAATAGCGGGGATCCTATTGTGTTTTACAGTGCTGCATGTAACGGAAACACGTGGGCAGCAGTTGGAGAAAACGGCTTTGTTTTCATCAGTAAAGACAACGGAAATACGTGGGAACAAAACTATGGCGGAAATAATAAGAAATTTTTCAGTGTTGCTTGTCATAAAAATATGTGGATGGCTGTCGCTGCCACCTGGGAAGGCTTGGTATATTTCAGTACAGACAACGGGAAAGAATGGAACTTTAATAATACCGGAACTAATGTTTTGCTATCAGGTGTTGCTTGTCATGATAATACATGTATAGTAGTCGGGGCTAACGGAACGATTTCAGTCAGCACGGATAACGGGAACACGTGGAGCGTAAAAAATACCGGAATTGACAAGCTCCTGTCCGGTATTGCCGCTAACGGGAACACATGGGTAGTCGCTGCCGAGGACGGTACGATATTGCGTATTAAAGACATAGCGGGGTGGCAGCCGTAGTTGTAATTAAGCCGTCCTGTTATGGGGGCGGCTTTTTTGTGAGGGAATAGGTTGTATCGCCGCATATACAACGCACAGAAAATTTTACATAGTCTTTACATCCGCTCGAGGCAAAATCGTAAGGTTATGCAAGGACGGCTCGCCGGTCAGTATTTGGGATATTCTAGCCGCCGTATCTAAGATGTTTAGATACCCGTATCTAAGACCTTTAAACATAGGCGGACAGGAAAACAGTTTTCTTGCAGAGGAAACTGTAGTCGACGGTAAATACATTGAATCAGGAAAGACACGTTTTTACCGTCAGCAGTCCGCGGCAAGTTTACCATACAGCAAAATTGCGTAAAACGCTCTTGTATGCACACATACTCTAAACCGGCACAGGAATATATATAATAGTACGTTCGTAGCCGCATAATAAAAATAAATATCATAAAGAAAAAAACATCATACAACTCAAATGATTATCTTTGCAAAAATAAACGGCTGCACCCGGC
>CALHVG010000028.1 GCA_938039145.1 uncultured Treponema sp. | reverse complement strand
TCGACAAGCGGCTTTACAAAATTTCAGTTTTTGTGCAAAATCTTTAATTTAAAACTCTCAGTATTTTCTAAAAAGTAATAATTTTTTAGAAAGCCGCAAAAACTTTTACCAATTTCAGGGATTCAAAAATATAAAATTCGGCTCTCCGTCGCTTTCAAGGAAAATTTTCACCCTGCAATGCTCCATGCAAACGTCATTCGAAAATGAAACCATATCAACGCTTTCAGGCCCCAAAAGGTCTTCGGGATTGTAAACAAAATCAATCGTAGCCTCTTCACCTTCTGCGGCAAGGCGACTTAGCGCGCCGTTTATTTTTACGATATCCTTCACGCACGGAATCAAAGTTCCTTTCCCTTTTTCCTCAAGTTTCATCTCAAGAAAAAGCAGCTGCATTTTCTCTATTTTCGAATGTTTTTCGTCCTCCGGAACAAAACCGCTCCTGAAATCGCAATTGTTCACCCGCTGCCATTCCGCAAAATCCGCAAAAAAAACAGACGGCTGAATTCTTAACGCCTGAAGCACAGAGTTGAACCACGAAACCGCACGCCCCGCAGAATAGAACGTCCTGCATGAAAACGCAATATTTCTTGCGGTCCGGATATCCTCAGCGGAAAAAAATCCGCTTACCCTCGGAAGATTTTCATCATCGTCGCTTTCAAGCTGAGGAAAATCAATGTGGTTCGGATATTGCGCCACCGAAAAATCAAGTCGTTCCTTAAAAGATTTTAAAGAGTCGTTTTCGGAAGCGGCAAAATACAAGCTTACCCCAAAAAGAACGCCAAAGTTGTCCAGAAGCGCACATTTCCTTGAATAAAACTTTTTGTCAAATCCTTTATCGGAAGGAATAAAATCCATCTCAACGGAAGAACTTATAGAAGAAAGAAGAGAGCATATTTCCTGATCTAAAATTTTCGGATTTATTTTTATTGAAACAAAAAGTTCAGGGGCATCTTTTTGAATCTGCAAAAGGAAATCTCGTAACAGCCCCTTGTCGTTTGCGATGTTTTCGTCATGGACTGAAAGCTCCGTTATGCCCTTGAGCGAAAAATCTTTCAGATTATCCGCAAGTTCCGCAGAGTTGAAATAAAACTGCTTTTCCATGTCCAAAGCCCCCTTTTACAGAAGAGCTATACCGTTTTCTTCGCAGAGTTTTCGTTCCGCCTCCGGCCATACACTCACCTGGGTCTCGCCAATATGGGCTTTCCTAAGGAAGAACATACATAGCCTTGATTGCCCTATTCCGCCGCCCAAAGTCTGAGTCAGCTTTCCCGAAAGCAGTTTCTTGTGGAAATCCAAGTTCGCCCTGTCCTCGCAGTTACGTTCCTTCAACTGCCTGGAAAGACTTTCAGCATTCACCCTTATTCCCATGGAACTAAGTTCAAGGGCTCTGTTCAGCACCGGATTCCACACAAGAAGGTCTCCGTTCAAGCCGACATGACCGTCTCCGCTTTCCGTTATCCAGTCGTCATAATCGGGTGCGCGTCCGTCGTGAATCGAGCCGTCCGGAAGAGTTCCGCCGATTCCCGTGATAAATACCGCTCCGTATTTTTTACAGATTGCGTCTTCCCGTTCTTTTGGCGAAAGTTTCGGATATTCGTTCAGAAGGTCATCGGTATACACGAACTTTATCTCATCTGGAAGAATAGGCTTTATCTGTGAATATCGGTCGTAAATGAAAAATTCCGTTCGTTTAAGCGAACTGTATATCTTTTTTACAATATCAAAAAGATAGTAGACAGTCCTGTCCCTCTCGTCGATAGCCATGCACCAGTCCCACTGATCGACATATATCGAATGAATTCTATCGATAGTATCGTCAGGACGGATGGCGTTCATGTCAGTGTATATTCCAAAACCCGGAGGAAGAGCCATTTCCGTAACCTTCACTCTCTTCCATTTTGCTAGCGATTGGACAATCTCCATTTTTTTCCCGCCCATGTTTCCGACATTGAACGAGACAGGTTTTTCAATTCCGTTCAGGTCGTCGTTAAGACCGCTTCCTGCAGGAACAAAAAGCGGAGCGGTAACCCTTGTAAGGTTTAGTCCTGTCGAAAGCGAAAGTTGGAAAAAATCTTTTATCGCCACAATGGCGTGTTCGGTTTCGCGTTTTCCTAAAATCGATTTGTACTTCATTTTTGACTATTCTCCGTCGTAGTTTATCAAAGTTCGTACGGCAGTAGGAGAAAGTATTTTCTCGTAATTCAAGGAAGGAAGACCGATTATACCGAAGAATTCTTCTGCTTTTGCGCCGCCCATTTCAAGAAGTTTGCGCGCGGCATCAAGAGTTCCACCCGTAGCGATAAGGTCGTCCACGATAAGATATTTTTTCCCAGCCTGAATGTCAGACTTGTGAACTTCTATCTCGGCTGTTCCGTATTCCAAATCATAGGAACATCTATACACCTCGCCGGGAAGTTTTCCTTTTTTGCGAATCAACACAAGCGGAACGCCAAGACGTTCGGCAAAAGGCGCGGCAACAAGAAAACCTCGGGATTCAACACCGCACACGCCGTCCAAATCCCTTCCACGGTAGATTTCAACCATTTTATCCAAAACATACCTAAAACATTCCGGATTGGTAAAAATACTGGTAACATCATAAAAAAGAATTCCCGGCTTTGGGAAATCGGGAACTCTTCTGATACATTCATCAAGTTCTAGAGTGGTCATAGCCCAACAATTTTATTACTTATCTTGGGGATTTTCAACAAAAAACTGATAATCCCATATCGGAGCATAAAATGAAAAGCGAATTGTTTACGATTATTTTTTTTACAAAAACTTTTTGTCATAAAAAGGCGTTTTCAATATCACAGGAGTTTTATAAATCTGGACGGAAAAACGTTTTTTAAATCCTGATTTTAATGAATTTTTGTGATACAAAAAATAAAAAGCGAACCGGAAATTATCGAAAAGCTGAAAAGTAAAAATATTTCAGATTTTTAAAGAATCCGTAAATATAAAAAATCGAACGGGAACTTTTCAGTTTTTATTCCGATTTAAAAAAGTTCGGGAAGAACAGCTTGGATTTCCGGTAAAAACGATTTAATTCAGCGCAGAAAATGCCGTTCTTTGTGTTTTATTGCAATATTCCGCCGGGGGAGGAATGAATGTTCCTTCAAATGCAGCAACCGCAGATTGTATAAACAATCGAGGATTGCATATTAACTCGGAAAACTTATTGCGGCTGCCGAAATTATATCTTCCTTTAATCAACGTTTCCATTTTTATGAGAAGTTTTTTCTCAATCAGGCGTGTTTTTGTTCCGAAAATAAAAAAATGAAACAGACGATTTTTTTTCTGCTTGGAGTTCTTCTTTCATTTACGTTTTCTTGCAGAACGATTCCAGCGGGAAACAAAAAGATTTCCAAAGAACTTATGGGACAGCCGAGCCTTTCTGCGGAACAGCTTGCAAGTTTTTTTTTGGAACAACGCCCGGACTTTGACAGAACCAGAATCCTTGAGTTTGCAAAACTTTACATAACGGAATCGGCGGCGGAAGGCATAAATTCCGATGTCGCATTTGCTCAGATGTGCCTGGAGACAGGTTATCTAAAATTCGGAAATCTCGTTCTTCCTGAAATGCACAACTACTGCGGACTTGGGGCAATTGATGCGTCCCACCCCGGAGAATGGTTTGAAAGCGAAGAAATCGGTGTGCGAGCCCACATACAGCATCTTCAGGCATACGCCACAACCGAAGACGTCGAACTTAAAAATCCGCTCGTAGACCCGCGTTACGGCTGGGTTCACAAAACAAAATTCGCACGCACAATCCATGACCTTACAGGAAACTGGGCAAGCGACAAACTTTACGATAAAAAAATAGACGCAATATTAAAAAGAATGAGTTTTTCCGCAAGAAAGAACAGAATGCGGTAAAAATCGTCCGGGATTTGCTGTTTTCGAAAAATTGCCATAAAAAGCAGGTTTCCCACACAAAGCGATTTCTCGCCGATTCCGGACAATAAATTTTGTACTCGGCGAATAATTTTTCCGCCGCAAAAATCGACGCTTCATTTTTAGAGCTGTCTTTGTCCGTCAATAAATTTTCAATTCAATAAAAGGTTTGTAACCTGCAACAAAATTCATTATATTAGTCGTATGAAACTGTATTCCAAAAGCCAAGTAATATTATTTTTGTCGGTGGCGGTCATAGCCGCATCTTCAATCACTTCGATTGGATTCCGCATTGCTCGTAAAATCGAAAATCGGAAGGCGGCGCATGATGTTCGGCTCTCCATGGAATCCGCCGAAAAAATGGACGACAATGATTTTTCGTATGAGACCGATTCCGTTCTGCAGACGGAAAATTCTTCCGTAATCGCACAGCTTGAAGTAGCGACCGAAAACTCATACACCCAAGACGAAAATCAGAACATAAGGGTATACAATTCCTGCAGTCCTGCCGTAGTGAACATAAACACTCAGATTGTGGGCGTGAACTGGTTCCTCGAACCAATCGTTCAGGAAGGCGGAAGCGGCTCAGGCTCAATAATAGATAAGCGCGGCTATGTGCTTACGAACGTGCACGTGGTAAAAGGAGCTTCAAAAATTTACGTCTCGCTTTCGGACGGCACGCAATACGAAGCCGAAGTCGTAGGCACTGACGAAGAAAGTGACCTTGCCGTGATAAAATTCGAGCCGCCAGAAGGAACGATTTTACAGACAATTCCGTTTGGAGACTCCTCAAGCCTTAAAGTCGGACAAAAACTCATCGCAATCGGAAACCCGTTCGGATTCGAGCGCACAATGACCACGGGAATCGTTTCAGCTTTGGGCCGTCCTATAAAAAATTCAAACGACAGGATAATCCGCAACATGATTCAGACGGATACGGCGATAAATCCGGGGAATTCCGGAGGTCCGCTTTTGGACACGAGCGGAAGAATGATTGGCATAAACACAATGATTTATTCCTCATCGGGAAACAATGCGGGCATCGGATTTGCTGTCCCTGCGGAAACGGCGATAAGGGTTTCGTCCGACTTGATAAAATACGGGCGGGTCAGAAGAGGCATAATACAGATTTCAATTTTCCAGCTTAATAACACGATAGCGAACTACGCGCGCCTTGACGTTTCAAAAGGAGTTATGGTCTCGCAAGTTGTAAAAGGTGGAAATGCAGATGCGGCTGGAATAATGGCAGGAAATCAAGCCGCCCGTTACGGCACAAGCATAATCTACCTTGGCGGAGACGTGATAACAAAAATCGACAACATAGCCGTGTCTTCCATAGCAGACTATTTTTCTGCACTGGAATCAAAACGCCCCGGCGAATTCGTGAACTTGACTGTCCGAAGAAACGGAAAGGACTTGGCGATTCAAGTAAGGCTTGCAGATCCGTCTTCAACGGGAAAATCGGAAAGAGCAACGAACAAAATCTACGGCATTTAAATACAAAAAGATTTTTTAATCAAAAATCCCGAAAGCTTTCGAATGCGAATTCGGAAAGCAAAATCGGATTTTTCATTTTGTACCGGCGTTCGTAAATCCGTGAATTTTAGAAAAAATTCAGCCATAAAAATATATGCTTAAAATAAATGTTCTCAATTTTTCGTTATCGAAACTTTTTTTATAAAACGGCATAATTAGAAAAATTCAAAGTCCGCATTTTAAAAATTGCGTTCTTTGTGAATGCTTTTTTTACGGCAAAAATATTGCGTAAAAACGCGAAGTTTACCGCTTGGAAAACATCGCTTGTTGAATATATGAGTTCATGCACACAAATTGCACGGATTTTTAATTCTAAGATTTTGCCGCACAATTTTAATTAAGGCGCAAAAGCGATTTCAACCGCACAGCTTGCTTTTACGGTTCAAGCGGATTTTAAAACTTGAAGAGCGAACTGTAATTTAGGAGAAAAAATGCGAAAGTTTTTAATCGATTCACCTTTCAGTCCGTCGGGAGACCAGGGAAATGCCATCGAGGCACTTTCGGCAGGTTTTCTGAACGGCGCAAAATATCAGACTTTGAAAGGCGTTACGGGCTCCGGAAAAACGTTTACAATGGCAAAAATTATAGAAAAAATCCAACGCCCGACCCTTATCATAAGCCACAACAAGACTCTTTCAGCTCAGCTTTACAGAGAATTCAAAACATTTTTTCCGAACAATGCGGTCGAATACTTTGTCTCGTACTACGACTACTACCAGCCGGAAGCATATGTTCCGGCAAGAGACCTTTACATCGAAAAAGACGCGAGCATCAACAAAGAAATAGACCAGCTTAAAATGAAAGCCACGTACAGCCTCATGGAAAGGCGGGACGTAATCGTTATCGCGACCGTTTCATGCATCTACGGTTTGGGAATGCCGGAACTTTACAAAAGCATGAAAGTCCACGTTGAAAAAGGACACGAAATTGACATTCACAAACTTGCAAAAGAGCTGATTCAGATTCAGTATTCCAGGAACGATTCAGTGCTTGAAAGAGCGAATTTCAGAATCAGGGGCGACATAATCGAAATCTATCCTCCGTACATGGAATTTGACGAAGCGTACAGAATCGAACTTGAATGGAACGAAGTTTCAAGAATCCGAAGATTCAACGTAATTTCAGGAAAAATAACCGAAGAGCTGGACGAAACATCGATATATCCTGCAAAGAATTTTGTTGTTCCGAAAGAGGCGTTGAACTCAGCCACGGAACGAATCAAGGCGGAACTTGAAGAGCGGCTAAAAGTGCTTGAAGCGGAGAAAAAATTCTTTGAAGCGGAACGGCTGAAAACCCGCGTAACATACGACATCGAAATGATGAGCGAAATGGGCTATTGCTCCGGAATTGAAAATTATTCGGCACCGATAGCCGCAAGAAAAGCCGGAGAGCCGCCCGCAACGCTCCTACACTATTTTCCGCGCGATTTTCTTTGCATAATAGACGAAGCTCACGTAACCGTTCCGCAGATTGGCGCAATGTACGAAGGCGACCGCAGCCGGAAGCAGAATCTTGTCGATTTTGGATTCAGGCTTCCGAGCGCACTGGATAACCGCCCGCTGAAAGGCGAAGAATTTTCCGCAATGATAAACCAAGTTATATACGTTACCGCCACCCCGCGAAAAGAGGAAATCAAACAGAGCGTTCAGGTTGTGGAACAAATCATTCGTCCGACGGGACTTCTTGACCCGATTGTGGAAGTCCGCCCCAGCGAAGGTCAAATGGAAGACATCCATAACGAAATCAGAGAACGAATCGAAAAAAAAGAACGTTCCCTTGTCCTTACGCTCACAAAAAAAATGGCGGAAGACCTCACGGACTATCTTACAGGGCTTTCGCTAAAAGTCCGCTACATACATTCCGAAATAGACACGTTTGAGCGGGTGGAAATACTCAAGGAACTCAGAAGCGGAAAAATCGATGTCCTTATAGGAATTAATCTGCTTAGGGAAGGAATTGACCTTCCCGAAGTAAGTTTTATCGCGCTCCTTGATGCCGACAAAATCGGATTCCTTCGTTCAACCACATCTTTGATTCAGATTATCGGACGAGCCGCCAGAAATGCCGAAGGAAAAGTAATAATGTATGCGGACAGAATGAGCGATGCGATGAAAGAAGCCATCGAAGAAACTCGGCATCGCAGAGAAATTCAGGAAGCATACAACAAAAAACACGGAATAACGCCGTCCACAATCAAAAAAGCGGTGCAGGACATACTTGAACATCAGGAAAAAGAAGCGGAAGAGACCGCGGAAGTCGAACTGAACGTTCTGAAAAAGACCGCAAACCTGTTCGACAAAAAACAGCGGACAAAACTCGTAAAAATGCTTGAAAACGAAATGCAAGAATATGCCGAACATCTTGAATACGAAAAAGCCGCCGCAGTGCGAGACAAAATCAAGGAGATTCAGGAACAGTTCGGGAAATGATGGGGGATTGGCGGGAAATTGGCGTTTTTCCATGAACAAAACCTTTCTCTTTCTGCATAAAAACTACAATTTCGATTTTTTTCAAAATACAGCGGTTGAGAGATTGCCGATTCTCGAAAACTTACTGCATTCGTGCGAAAAAGTGCGTACACAAATCAGCGATATTTGAGGTGCAAAGTCGAAAGTGTTTTTCAGCCGCGGTATTCCGGCGGAAAAAAACAAACATTCGGAGAACAAAAATTACAATGCCTTTCAAAAATTCCACCGCACGGAAAACACTTTCTAAATAGCAACATAACTAATCCAACAAGCGAACAATAAATGCCGTTTTCTCCGGATTTATGAATCGCCGAACATAAAAATCTTCCGGATTTTTAGGCTTATTGTAACAGCCGCAGAAAACCGCACTTTTTCCGCGTAAACAATTTATGCATTTATTGCACAATGTGCGAACAAATTGCAAAACACAGGCGGCACACATTTCTGTATGCCGCCTTTTTTTTATTCTATCGCTTGTTTTAGTCAGGTTTGCAAAATATAGAAATATTCGAGACCTCAAAGGATTACGAATCGTGTTCATAATTCAGAAAGTTTGAAAATCTGCATATTTATTTGCACGGAATACGCTTTCTCCGAAATCCGCCGTTCAGCTTAAACTCAATATTTCTGAGGACTTTGCCGCCAAGCCGATGTTGTTTCCAAAAATAAAGTTCGCCTTAAAAAATCCACCGTTCTAAATTCTATAAAAAGAATTTAGAACGGTGGACGGTGCGAGATTTTCGGCATACAAAACTTGAAAGTATTTTCAAGTTTGCATTCTCACAAATCTATTCTGTCGGACGCTTTTTTAGAGACTTGGAATATTTTGGAAATTTGGAAACCCCAACTTTAGATTCCATCATGGCTCGAATTTTTAGCGGAAGCCCGAACAATGTTATAAAACCTTCTGCATCTTTGTGGTCGTAAAGTTCCCCGGTCGTGAACGAAGCTATCGATTCGTTGTAAAGGCTGAAATCCGAGCCGGAACCTGCGCCCCGTATCGCACCTTTTACAAGCTTCACTTTTGCCCAGCCAGTAACGTTTTCTTCCGCCTTATCAACAAAAGCCATGCATGAATCCATGAGCGGAGTAAACCACTTTCCATCATAGATAAGTTCAGCCATCTTGAGCGCAATCTGCTGTTTGAAATGGTAAGTATCCCTATCAAGACAAATGTGATCCATCATCCTGTGGGCAAAGTAAAGGATTGCGCCGCCCGGAGTTTCGTAAACGCCCCGACTTTTCATTCCGACGCAGCGATTTTCGCAGATATCGGCAATTCCGACTCCGTTTCTTCCGCCGATTTTATTAAGTTCATTCAGCAAGGAAAGAGCGGACATTTTTTTCCCATTCAGACCTACAGGAATACCGTTTTCAAAATCGACGGTAACGTATTCGCCGTCATCAGAAGCATTCTCAGGAACGACGGTGTTCTTCAGCATATGGGCGAAGTTCGGTTCGTTCTCCGTTTTTTCAAGTTCCAGACCTTCGTGGCTAAGATGCCATACGTTTTCATCCCTTGAATAGGATTGGTCTTTTTTCATCGGAACTTCAAGATTCCTGTCTTCAAGGAATTTTATTTCAGCCTCCCGACTGTCCATGTTCCATTTGTCATCCCGCCATGCGGCAATCACTTTGATATCCGGGGCGAATGCTTTTATCGCAAGTTCGAAGCGAACCTGATCGTTTCCCTTGCCGGTAGCTCCGTGGCAGATTGCGCTTGCGCCTTCCTGCCGTGCATATTCCACAAGGATTTTTCCGATGAGCGGACGAGCCGTGGAAGTTCCAAGAAGATATTCGTCTTCGTAGACTGCGTTCGCTTTCAACGCAGGCCATATGTATTCCTCGATGTATTCTTCGCGGGCATCGACTACGTAGCAGGCGGCAGCGCCTGTTTTCAAGGCACGATTTTTTATCGCCTCCCAATCATCGCCCTGCCCCAAATCGATGCAGACGGCAATCACATCGTAATCGTAGTTTTCTTTTAGCCATGGAATAATCACCGTGGTATCAAGTCCGCCCGAATATGCCAAAACAACCTTGTCTTTTCCCATAATGAACCTCTGAATAGTTTTTGAATATTTATACTTCAAAATGTATATTTATTCACACGGAATGTCAATGAGTAAGAAGTTTACGGAGTTAGCAAAGCGGAATTCGGGCGCATCGATTTTTAGGATTTTCGACTTCTAAAAGCGGAACTAAATAATCGATAAAATCCTCAATTTCCGAAGTTCAAAACTTATTGAATTTTTAAGTAACAGTTCTCGGCAAACATCGCTTATAAAATGCAATTTTTCAGAATATTTGAAGTTTTTTTGCCGGCAAAAATATCCGAAAAAAAACATTCAGCCGTTTTCAAATCGAAAACGCAGACTTTTTCAATCGGATTGCAAAAACTATGCAAATTTGTTAGCCTCGGAATCCGAATATTCTTTGCCGGAAGATTTTCCGCAAGGTTCGTACATATTCATCACAGATTAAAGAATCTCGCTAAATATGCCGATAATTGATAGTGGAGTATTGTAAGATGAGTACAACAATCAGCAACGATGAGTTAAATCCCGACATGGCTTTTTCCGGCGACCTTTTGCTGGATAATATGTTCGTCGTTGTTCCTGCGACAGCCGGAGTTTCCGAATACGTAATAAAAGCACTCAAAACTTGGGAATTTAAAGAATGTTCGTACGAAGGTTTTATCTGTATAGGAAAAGACGAAGAAGAACAAAATGAAGGCATCGAATCTGAAGAAAATTTGGAAGCGAATTCTGCGGAAGAAAAAAATCCCGACGCAGAAGACGAACCTGTTCCCGAACACCACGCAATAATAAAAGAAGCGATGGACGAAAGTTCAAAAATCCAAAGTTCATCGGAAAGACTCCGATATGAATCCGTCCAAAAAGTGTACGAAGAATACATGAAATACATAAATTCCGTGTACACTTATTACGCCACCCACAAAAAAATAAATCTTAAAGAAATGACGGAAACCGTACAAAAACTGTGTATTTTCATAAAAGAAAACAAACGTTTCGTGCTAAGAATTTCTCCATCGGCGGAAGCACGAAGCAAGAATTTTTTGGTGGTTCACTCCATGCGTTCCACGGTGCTTGCCATAACAATCGCGATTGAACTTCATTTTCCGCTTTCAAAGATTGTCGAACTTGGAATCACATCCATACTTCATGAAATCGGAATGCTCAGGATTCCGCCTCAACTTTACCTTACCGACAAGGCTCTTACGGCAACAGAAAAAAGACAGATTTCTATGCATCCGATTCTTGGGTGCAACATACTGAAAGAACTTGATTTTCCAAATTCAATACTGTTGGGAGTGCTTGACCACCACGAAAAAGAAAACGGATTGGGCTATCCAAGAGGAATCCAAGGAGACAAAATCTCGCCGTACGGGAAAATAATATCAGTCGCATGTTCGTTCGAGGCAATCTCGGCTCCAAGACCGCACAAATCCGAGCGAACCACATACGATGCGATGATTGAGATGCTTCAAAATCCAAACAAGCAGTACGATCCGAACGTAATAAAGGCGCTTCTTTACAGCCTTTCTCTTTATCCGATAGGCGTGTATGTCTATCTGAACAACGGAAAAATTGCGATAGTCTCGGATGTAACGCCGAACAAGCCGCAGAATCCAATCGTTCAGCTGCTTAATGAAAGGGAATCTGACGGCTCACCAAAGACAGTGCAGACCGACGACGGTTCGAATAAAATCGTTCGGGTTCTTACAAAAGAAGAGCAGGCGGATGTCGTAAAAAACCTGAAGATTCAGGAAAAAGCGGAAAAAGAAAAACAAAACGCACAGATGACAGAAAGCAAGACTCTTGAGCAAGCCGTGGAAACGGAAGATTCGAACGGATTTTCAAATGTCGATTTAAGCGAGTTTTCCTAAACAAAGTCCGAAAAATATTTTCGTTGTAACATTAATTGAAAAACATACGAAACCGCTCTACGTCTTCCTTGAATTTTTCATCGATTACAGGCGGATGTTCGTTAAAATAAAGAATCTGCTTGAGTTCGTCCGCCGTTTTTACACCCCAAAGCGGAATCACATTTTCGTACTGACGCAAAAATCCGAACGCAAGCGGAATATTGTCCACCACACCCCCGCAAAGAGGCTGCATTGCAACAAAACCCATGTCATTTTCTTCGCAGAGTTTTACAAGGGCAATAGTCTTTTCGCTTGAAATCATGCTGAAAGGAAACTGGATTGTATCATAAAGCCCTGAGTTTATCGCCTTTTCGGCAACATCCAAATTCTGCGTAGAAATGCCTATCGCACGGCATTTTCCTTCGTCTTTGAGCCTTGAAAATGAAGAAAATATTCCGTCAACTCCGTTTTTTTCAGGTAGAAAGGAATCCGTCTCATACTGGAAAAGCTCGATTGCGTCGCATTTCATTGAATTTAGGCTCTCCTCAAAATCGGAAAGCACCTCGGAACCGCTTTGGGCGTTTGTCTTTGTCGCAACAATAACGTTTTCCCGGATATCGCCCAAAGCCCCGCCCAAAAGTTTTTCGCAATCGGGCATTTTTCTGGAAGTGTCAAAAAAATTTATTCCCTGCTCATACGCCGTTCGCACCAGCTCATAGCTTTTTGAGTCAGAGCAAAGTTTTTCAAGCGAAGAAATTCCCATCGCCACTCTGGATATCATCAGATTGGATTTTCCCAGACGCACATATTCCATAGTTTGCCTCCAAGCAAACGACATTTTTCAAAAACTTTCAGATTTAGATGACGCACAACGCCTTAAATACGCCACACTTTTCAAAATCCGAAAGAACGAAAAACGCCGTTTTCAAAGCCGCCTATCTGTCTTTTCGCTCGACGGGTTTGTAATCTCTGATTGCCTTTTGGATAAACGGAACAAGTTCATCTATGGAAATTCGTTCCTGCTTCATCGAATCACGGAATCGAACCGTAACGGTGTTGAATAGTTCATTTTTGCTTCCGTCGTCCTTGTTTTCCTGAATCGTGTCGTAGTCAACGGTAACGCAGAACGGAGTTCCAACCTCGTCCTGCCGGCGATAACGTTTTCCAACAGTTCCGGACGTATCAAAATCCGTTACAAAATCTTCTTTAAGAAGATGCTGAATTTCCTTTGCCTTTTCGGAAAGCCCATCTTTTTTCATCAGAGGAAGCACGGCTACCGTTATCGGAGAAAGACGCGGATGAAGATGCAGAACCGTTCTGTAATCCTCGTTTCCGTCAGTTCCGACATTTTCTTCCTCGTAAGCCTCGCAAAGGAACATGAGGAAGTTTCTGTTCAGTCCGGCCGAAGTTTCCACAACATAAGGAATGTAGCGGTTGTTTCCGTCTTCCTGATCGATATATGACATATCCTTTTTGGAATAAGTCTGGTGCTGGGAAAGATCAAAGTCCGTCCTTGAATGGATTCCTTCGATTTCCTCAAAACCAATCGGGAAATTGTACGTGATGTCGTACGCATCCTTTGCGTAGTGAGCAAGTTTGTCGTGATGATGCCACTTTAGCTGATTTTCGGGTATTCCGTACTTCAGATAAAACGCCCATCGCTCCTTTCGCCAGCGGGAAAACGTTTCGTCCTCAGTTCCGGGTTTGCAGAAATATTCCATCTCCATCTGCTCGAATTCGCACGTTCTGAAAATGAAATTCTTGAATATGATTTCGTTTCGGAACGATTTTCCGACCTGCGCCACCCCAAACGGAATTTTCATTCTGTTTGACTGAACTATGCTTTTAAAATCAGTGAAGATTCCCTGACAAGTTTCAGGACGCAGATAAATCAGGTGGGAATCGTCGGAAATCGGACCTTGATACGTCTTGAACATAAGATTGAATTCCCGCACAGCCGTATATTTTCTATTTTTTGAACCGCAGGTAGGACAATTTATGTTTTCGTCGATGAAAACTTTCATCTCGTCGTGGCTCATCGTGTCCACGGGTTTTGAAGGGGCTTTGTCGGGATTTGCCGCTGAAAAATCCTCTATCATTTTGTCGGCGCGGTGGCGGGCGTTGCATTCAAGACAGTCGACCATAGGGTCGGAAAAATGGTCAACGTGTCCGGAAGCCTTCCAAGTGGTGTGGTGCTGGAATATCGCAGAATCAAGACCGACCACATCGTCGTGAAGCTGAATCATGTAATGCCACCATGCATTCTGAATGTTCCGTTTGAAGTCCACGCCAAGCGGTCCGTAATCCCAAGCTCCAGCTTGTCCGCCGTAGATTTCGGAAGCCTGATAAACAAATCCGCGTCTTTTACAAAGCGAGATTATCTTTTCCATTGTACAGGCGTGCGAATCTTTCTGTTTGTTTTCCATTTTTTTACTCCTAAGTGTTTTAAGCCTGCAAAGCAAACTCAAGGATGGAAGAAAAGGACAAAAATCGGAAAATCCAAAAAAGTTTTGTCCATATGATGTTTTCCTCTTTATGATTTTGAATGGTCGGCACGGATTTTTCCGCAGAGACCGAAACGCTTTAAGCGTGGCGTTAAGAATAACCCAAGCGGAATATTTTTTCAAGGCTAGAGGAGAGTATGATCAAGGCTTATGCATGAGAATCTATATTCAAAAAAATAGCCTTTACCGTAAAAAAACGGCCGCACTCCCGGCAGCAGCCCTGCCGTTCACCGCAGCTGACCGTAATCGGAGTCGGACTGCGCAAAATTTCTTCGAAATTTGCTTGCCATCGGTCAGAGCGGCTCGGCGGCATTGCCGCTGCCTCGCGTTCCGCCTTTTTTATTTTATACTACGTCTCTTTTCTGTATATACATTTTTCATGCGTAAGCCCTAAGACTCTCATTTTTTGAAAAATTATCACGGTCAAGGGAAAATTAAAATAAAACGAAAAGCGGAAAGGCGGGGAAAAATTATTTTTGAAGAACATCTACGACATGGCTGGATGCGCCCAAGAGTTCGGGCATTTCGCACGTGGAAAGATGATATTTAAGGAAAGTGGAAAAAGTTTTTTCGCTCATGGCGTTCAGTTCCCGTCTCATATAGTCGGCAGGTCCGTCCTGAGCAAATCGCATTACGCTTTTCAGTCCGGATTTCAGGTTCAGTTCGTCTATGTCGCTTATGCGCAAATAGGAATAAAGGTCGTTTTCTTTTGTTACGCAATGAAAATCTTCCGTCAGAGAGCCGTTCAAAAGACATTCTTCGATTTTTCCTTCGCCGAAACAATATTTTATGACGGCATATTCGTTCATTATGTAAGAGGCAAAAATATGCCCGTCGGATTTTAAAACACGCTTCGCTTCCGAGAACGCCACAAGCCGTTCTTCCTGTGTGTGAAGATGATACATAGGACCGAACATTATTACGATGTCAAAAACGCCGTCATCAAGAAAATGAAGATTAAGCGCATTGCCGTTCCAAGTTTTTATGTTTTCGTGCTTGGAACGCAGAACTTCAAGATTCCGAAGCACCGGCTCGACTGCGGTAACATCGTGCGAGTCTCGGCACAATTCAATGGAATAGCGACCCGTTCCGCAGCCCAAGTCAAGGATTTTTAAATTTTTCCGTTCGCCTATGACCCTTCGGATAAAACTAAGCGATGTAGAAAATTCTACAATTCCGTGACGGGTCGTAAGCCTGTGGTCTTCATTGAATTTGTTGTAATATTTTTCAAGCAAAGTCATGCTGTAAAAGTCCCGAAAAAATTACCGGCACGATGAGCGCGTCTGCACTCAAAATGTTTTTGCTTGCGTTTTGAACCTAAACGCATTTTTTGCATCAAGTTTAAAACGCAAAGCGGATTAAACGAATCAATAGAGCGCAATCTTTTTTTCAGAAATATCCTGTTCCACCGTTTTTAAGACATTCTTTTTGTGCGTATCGCAATCGTACACATAATACGAAAGCATTTTTCCGTCGTATTCGGAGAACATAAAGTGATTCCTGTCAATAGATTCAAATTCGACTATGGAAGAAGAAATTTCCATAAGGTTAGTTCCATCGTAATCCGAGACGAAGAGGCTCACATCATCCTTGCTGTCAACAAACTTGTCATTGTTCGTGTCGGACTTTACAACAGCGTAGACATTGCAGTCGGGAGCGTACATCAAGTTTTCCCGTTCGGCTTCAAATAAAAAATGATGTTTGTATATGTAGACATTTTTCGAAAAAAGTTTTTGCTCGCCTTTTCCGGGTTTTACAAAAACGAAATTCGTTATGCCGTCATCGCCCATGGTTTTTCCGAGGGCATTGAAATATGAAGCGGAATACTCTTTGGCGGAAGCGGAAGAATCCTCGGCTCTTACGCCCGAACTTTTCACCGCAAACACATAAACATCCTTTATCTTTTTGTCGAACTCGACATATTCCTTTATCTCGACTTTTTCATCGACGATGAAAGGCATCTGAGGTTCGCTCCTATGTCTTGGAAAAGGAAAATAATTGCTTATCAGCGACACGACAAGAGAAACGATTCCCAAAATCGCTAAGATGAACACAAGAACAAAATCCGCTTTCTTTATAAATTCAACAATATTGATTTTTTTCATAAAAATCTCCTTGTAAAAATGAAAATTATTTGTTTATTTCCTCTAAAAATTTTCTCAATTCCGATTCGGAAAATTTGGCACCGAAACGCTTTCCGTTTTTCCACATAGCGTTTTTTGCAAGGGCGCGCAATTGAAAATCGCTTTTCCCGAATCCGCTGGAATGAGACGTGCAAATCGGAATGATTTTTTTACCCGAAAAATCATAACTTTCGATGAATGTCGACATTATCTTGGGCGCTTTTCCCCACCATATCGGATAGGCAACCACGATTGTATCGTATCCAGAGATGTCAGTGTTTTTTGCGATTGCCGGACGGGCGTTTTCGTTTTTTCCTTCGAGCGTAGCCCTGCTTTTGCTGTTCCGCCAATTCAAGTCCTCAGCAGTGTAAGGCTTTTCCGGAATTATTTGAAACACGTCCGCTTTCAAGATTTCCGCCGCCTTTTTCGCAACCCGTTCAGTGTTGCCGGTGTTCGAAAAATAGGCTACAAGAATTTTTTCGCTTTTCGTTTGCGAAAATGCACAAAAACCAATTAAAACCGAAAGAAATGCCAAAATAGTTTTTTTCATAAAAACTCCTTAAATAAAATTCTCCGTTTTTCCTAAAACCTGCGTATTATCATTTTGAGAAAAAAACCGTAAACGGATATCCACGCCTAAGACTCAAAACATAATTCGCTATTTTTTCTGATGATAGCCTAAGTCCACCGCTCTTGTCAAAGGCGACGCATATTTTACATAAAAAGAACGGTGAAAATCTATTCGGTTTTGAACTTATCCATCTGCTCCCGGATTGCGCTTGTCAGGGAACTTACCTTGGCGGATTCTTCCGCAACCGCAAGCTGGGCTTTTTCTATTTCGTCCATGCCGACCACGATGTCGCCCATGTCGGCGGTAACTTCTGAAGAAAGTTTTTCCATCTGATTTCCGGTAAGCGTCAGGGCGGAAGAGACATCCTCCAACTTTTCGGAACTTTCCTTTACTCTCTGCTGCTGTTTTCTAAGATTTTCAAGGGCGTTTTTTATCGAAAGAGCCGCCGTCGAGACTGCTTCGGCATGTTCTCTTATAGAAGAAAACGCATTTACGCCTTGATGAACGCCGTCGTCAATAATGGAAAACGACTCCTTTGTCTCCTGCGCAAGACTCGTGGCGGTTCCCGTGCGTTCTATAACATCGCTCAATGAATCCACTATAAGGTGCGCGTTCTTTTTGGACTGGTCTGCAAGATTTCTTATTTCACCCGCCACAACTGAAAATCCTTTTCCCGCCTCACCTGCATGAGCCGCCTCAATCGCAGCATTCATCGCGAGCATATTTGTCTTTTCGGAAATGTCGTTTATGATTTTTACGAACGCACCTATCGACTGAATCCGTAAATTTATGTCCGAGACAAGTTTTTCCGTCTCGTTCATTCGTTGTATTCCGGCTTCGGATTTTGACGCCAGCGTTTCGGAAAGAAGCTCCGCCTTGTCCATTTCGGTTGAAATCCGCATTACGCTTTGAACCATCTCATCTGTGGAATTCGAAAAAATTTCACTCGCCTCACCTTCTCGCCTTACGACGTGCGCAAGGCTTTTTATAATCGTAATAATTTCTTCGCCCAATGAATTAGTCTCAACCGCATTCCTGTTAAGATTTTCCATGGATTTTGAAATCGCTACAGAGTTTCCGTGAATCTGCGTAACGGACGAGGACGTTTCCTTTGAAGCGGCGACAAGATTTTTTTCGACAAACGACGCTTCCACGGCGTGCTTTTTAAGTTCGATTGTTATAAGGTTCAGCCGCTCTATGAATCTGTTGAACGAAGCTGCCGTATCGGAAATCTCGTCGTCGCTCCTTACAGGAAGCCTCATGCACAAGTCCGCCTCGCCCGAACCGATTTCGTCAAGATTTCCTTTAAGTTTTTTCAACGGATTCACAAAAAACACTTTGACAAGAAAAATCACCACAGCAAGGCAGCCCATGCAAAAAAGGAAAACCGGAATTATTGTAAGCCACACTGAAATAGTAAGCTGCTCTTTTCTTCCAAGGCAGTCGTAATCGATTCCGATAAAATATGCGTTATCCTTATCCGAAGTGTTTACGGGTGTAAAAAGCGAAAGCACTTTCCCGAACTTTCCGACATATGGACGGACTGTAAAAGCCTGGACGTTTTCCGTCAACGCTTTTGACAAAGCCTCAGGTACTGGGCTAAAAGCGTAGGAAGACTTGAAAGTTCCGTTTTTAATTTCACGAGAACTTAAAAGCACCGTCGCTCCGCCTTTTTCCTTTTTTATAAGACTTATATTGAATGAATCCGTGGAATTGTGGATTTTCAGCAATTTGTTGCTCAAATCTGAAAAGTCTTTTTTTCCGCGATTTTCGTTCGAAGCCGAATCCAGCGGAAAATCTTCTATCGCGACAACAACGCCGGATGCAATTATCCTAAGTTCGTGATCTATTGCCTCCGTAAGGTCCTTGCTGTTCTTGTAACCCAGAAAAAAATAACAGAAAACAAGAAAAGCCATTATCGAAGGGAAAAACACTGAAAAAAGTTTCCACGACAAAGTATGTTTTATAAGTCTCATCATACACCTCAAAAGACGTATTTTCCGTCAAGTCAAAACATTTTCGAAAACGGCTAGTTTTTTGTTACAGGAACAAACGAAACCGTGGCATAAAGTTTTTCCGTCCTATTGAAGAGCGAGCGGAATCAGTCGCGCCTATTCCTATCACCGGAACGCACAGAACCGCCACTATTCTCTGCCTATTTTTTTGCATGGAAAGTCCTCCAAATCGCATTGGAATCTTGTTTTTAAATTTATAATAGCATATACAACATTTTATTTCAAAAGCGGAAAGGCGAAATCAGCCATTCGACACGGAAATAATTATTCACTATACTTAGCCCATGTTTTCAGACACGCATTTTCATTTTGAACATACAACGGACTTAAACCAGAAAGAAAACCTTGAAAACGGTTCCGAGATTCTTTCAAAAATGGCTGAACGGGATTGTTTTTTTGGACTTGACATCGGAACGGAATGCGACGACCTTATTCACCGCGAAGAATGTGTTGAAAATTCCATAATGCAGATAAAAGATTCCGCCTTGCAAGAAAAAGCCCGCTCATTTTTATGGTTTTCCGCAGGAATTTGGCCAGGAATCGATGACATAAAAAACCGCCGGCAAAGATTCAATATTCTGAAACAAAACATCGCTCTTTCGGAAGCAAAAAATGACGGCTTCTTACACAGAAAAATCATCGCACTCGGCGAATTCGGGCTTGACCATCATTGGAATCCGAACGGTGCGGACGGAAGATGCGAAAGTGACTTTGACAAAGAAATCTACGACGGCGAAAAAGAACTTATGATGATGCAGCTGGAATACGCAAAGGAACTTGGCATCCCTGCGATAATACATTCGCGAGATGCATTCGAAGACACGCTGGACTGCATAAAAGAAGTCGGCTACCACAAAGGAATAATCCACTGCTATTCGTACGGCGAAAAAGAAGCGAGGGCGTTTTTGGATTTGGGCTGGCATATAAGTTTTAGCGGCTCTGTAACGTACACAAAAAAAAGCAAGGCGGAAGAAATGAACGCTCTTATAAGAATCGTCCCGGATGAAAAAATCCTTTGCGAGACGGATTCCCCCTACCTTTCGCCTGTTCCTTTCAGAGGAAAAATAAACTCGCCCCTGAACGTGGAACATACATACAGGTTCATAGCAAATATCCGGGGAATTTCATGCGAAGAACTAAGCGAAATTGTTGACGGCAACATAAAAACGCTATTCAACCTGACTGAATAGACCGCTCAACTCATCGCGCCAAGGACCTCGTTTATCCTTTTCTTCCCAGTCGATTACTTTTTTTATCGTAAAATTCTTTTGGTCTCTAGGATTTTCAAAGTACAGGACTCCAAAACGCCCCTGTCCTATGTAGCAGATTTTCTCATTCTGCTCCAAACGCTCCGTCTCTGAAAGCCTTGCCATCACGCATTCAAAATGCATAGGTTTTCCCGTAGCCTTGTCCGTCATCGCACTTGCCATGTCGGTTATAACTTCGGAACATATAGGGCAAATTACCTCGCGAGATTTAAATTCCCTGATTGACTGATTTTTCTTTTGAACTGACGCAATGTCTTCCTTTGGGACATATTTGAATTCCGGCTTTTTATGCGCATCTTGTTTTTTAGCGTTTTTGCCGCCTTTTTCGCCGCTCCATGGGCGATGCCTGCGATTACGTTTTTTATCCATAAGATTTTTTCTCCCAATATACAAGTTTGCTAAAAAAAGCAAACTTGAGCAAACCCAAAGGCGTGCCATTTGTTCGGCTTTGAGTTTACTCTACTAATAAAAACTCAAGAAGAAAGTTTCAACTTTCGATTGACTTTTTACCGCACGTTCATAGCGAAGCGAGAACGTGCCTAAAATATACAAGTTTGCCCAAAAAAGCAAACTTGTATAAACTCAAAGACGTGCCATTTGTACGGCTTTGAGTTTACTCGATTAATAAAAAATGCCTTCATTCGGCAGTGAAAAAACTCAGTCCCGAATCTGCAGTTCCTCAGGATTTTCAACAAGTTTTTTGCTGATTACCTGGGCGATCCGCTGAATCGCATTGTTTAAATATTCCTCGTCATGAATTTTTAGCCTCAATTCCATGAGGCGCGGGGAAAGTTCGCCCTCTCCCTCAAGAACAAGTGTTCCAGCCGCTTCTTTTCTAGTTGAAGTCATAAAAGCTCCGCAAAAGCATTCTCTATATGATAGACACTCGGCAAACCAGGCATATCATTCACAATAACATCAAATCGAATATAGTTGTTAATATATTCTCGATGTCCTGAAAGAAAAGATTTAGCGGTTTTAATTATTCTTTTACGTTTTCTTTTTCCCAAAACATTCCTAAGCAAATCCAAAGAACCGTTCGGGAATGTCTTAACCTCCACGAAGCAAAGAACATCATCGTTCTCTGCGATTATATCGATTTCACCGTCCCTTGTCCTGAAATTTCTGGAAACGATTTTGTATCCGGTGCGCAGAAGAAAATCCGCAGCCTTGTCCTCGCCCCGATTTCCCGTGCATTTTGTCGAAGATTTTGTGAGATTTTCCATAACGCATATATATAGCGTTTTTGGCGCAAAATCTGAAACGGACGGCTAAAGTTCTTCCAGTTCCTCGTCTTCGTCCGACTCCGCCCTTATGACTTCCTCGCCGTAGGTAAGAAGATGCGGAACTTTCCAGTTCCTTATGACGTCAAGATGATATTGAGTGATTTTTTTATTGTCCGGAATGAACATATTTTCGCCGTCCTCAAAAAACAAAGGAGCCGAAAAAATCATACCAAGCTTAATCTGAGCAACATCAACGCATTGCATTTTATCCATGCCGTTCTCTCCAACATCAAAGATTTGCGATATGTGCAAAAATTTTCGCAACGATTTCCCATGTCTCAATCGGAATGCTTGCGCCGATTTCCTCCGCCGTAAGAATCCCCGAAAGGAAAGCATCTTCCACAACAGGAATTTCGTTTTCCGCCGCAATCTCAAGAAGTTTTTCGGCAAGATGCCCCTTTGCCTTCAAAGATATGAACGGACATTCCGCATCGCTAGGATAACGAATGGCGACCAATTTTCGAACATCTTCCATAATCACGCCCAGCCGTCCACGATTTTCAAAGGTTTTTCGTAACGGGAAAAAAATCCGTCCGCCTCGCACGAATCGTATTCAAAATCCATGTCGGGAAAATCTTTTTTAAGAGCGGCAACATCGAATTCTTCGTTGACAAAAATTTTCCTTTCTTTTAATGATAGCACAAATCTATATATTTTTTCAAAAAAATCGATTTTTACGGCACATTTTTCAGCCTTCAGGCTTTCGGAAAGTAAAAAAAAATTCATCTCGCCTTTTAGCGTGATTTTTTTTCCCGAAGAATCAAAATCGAACTCAAGCGGAACTTTTATCCATGTTCCGGAATTTGCGTCAGAATTTTTCCTGAAGCCCGAATGGTTGAACAAAGCAAGAAGCCCTTCTTTATTTCCATTAAAATTGCTTCCTTCCAAAATAGAGGAAAAGAAATTTCTAAGTTCAATAAAAATATTTTTTTCAAATTCGCATTTTTCCTTTTCCGAAGGCATCTTTTTTTTATCCTCAAAGTTTCCTCCGAAATTCGAATCAGACATTCCGTCGCCAAGGATTTTTAGGAGATTCTCCTCGGTGGGTTCAATTCCCTTCTGAAGAAGAACAAAAGCCGCGCTTCCAGCCTCGCGTTCCCGCCCCGAAAAACGGACGGCAAGTTTCCGCACCTTCGCAAAAAGAGAAGCGGAAAACGGCATACCCAAAGATTTCATTGTCTGGAAAAGCGTGTAATTTATATAATCCGGAAAAAGAGCCAACTTTTCAAAATATTTCACGATTTCGGGATTCAAAATCCTTCCGTCCGTGCTAAAACGTCCTTCAATATTCTCAAGGACGGAATTTTGAACGGCCGATTCAAGTTCTCTTACCAAAAATATTTTCGAATCTTGGATTTTTATTTTTGCGACAAAAGATTTTCCTTCCTCAAGTTTTACATCGGACGAAAACTCGAATCTTTTTCCGCCCAGAGAAACGACGTATCTTTCATTTCCAAGATTTTTTATTACCCTGACGGAGACAGAACCGCCCTCGCGCAAAGGCAAATTCGTAGCCTTTGAAACGAGGGCAGCCGTCTGCAAAACGACATCGGTTTTCATGCGACATCAAGCAGTTTTGAAAAATTATTTTCCGCCGGCGTTCTCAGAACCCTGCGATGCCTTTGCGGCTTCTTCCGAAGCACGTGCGGCGGCATCCGCAGCCTTGTTCTGTTCCTGAATGAATCTTGCGACTTCTCCACCAAGGCGTTCCTTGATTTTCTTGCCTTTTCCAATCTTGTCTCGGATATAGTAGAGTTTTGCACGTCGGACTTTTCCGGCACGAACAATCTCGACTTTCACAACCCGTGGGCTGTTCATCGGGAAAACCCTTTCCACGCCAATACCGTAGGATTCTTTTCGGACTGTGAATGTCTTCCTTGCACCTGAATTCTTCATGCAAATAACCAGTCCTTCAAAAACCTGAATACGTTCCGTTTTTCCTTCTACGATTTTGAAGAACACTTTTACAGTATCTCCAACACTGAATGCGGTTGTGAAAGCTCTTTTCTGACCTTCCTCGATAGCTTTGATAAGATCCATCATAAATCTCCTTGAGCGGCAGACGAAAGCCGCTGTTTGTTGGCTGCCTTTTTCTTCTTTACGGAATTTTTAAAGGCTGTCTGCTCTGTTATTTCCTCAATCATCAATTGGGCTTCCAAACTAAGCTCTCCTGATTTGCGTGCCTGCCAAATCATGTCAGGTCGTACACGCAAAGTATTTTCAAGCCGTTTTTTCAGCCTCCACTTCCGAATCAATTCGTGGTTTCCCGAAAGAAGTTCCTTCGGAACAGCCATGCCCCTGTATACTTCCGGTCTTGTATACTGGGGATATTCAAGAAGTCCGTCGCTATGACTTTCCTCGACAAGGGAGTCACTGGAGATTACCCCATCTACCAGCCTGTAGATGGCATCCACCATCACCATGCTGGCGACCTCCCCGCTCGACATAACGTAGTCGCCGATTGAAATTTGGTCGTCCACGTAAATGTCGATTATCCTCTGGTCGATACCTTCGTATCTTCCGGAAATGAACACAAGTTCGTCTTCGCGACTTAATTCCAGGGCTTTTTTTTGAGTGAAAGGCTCGCCGCCCGGAGTGACAAATATCACTCTTTTCCGCTTTGCGCCAACACTATCCAAAGCCCTGCCCAGCGGTTCTGCCAACATAAGCTGACCGGCACCGCCGCCGTAGGGAGTGTCATCACATTTATGGTGCTTATCAAGGGCAAAATCCCTGATGTCCACCAAATCGTAGGCGATAATTTCCTTTTCAATCGCTTTCGCCATGATTGAGTTCTCAAAATACGGGCGAAGGATTTCAGGAAATAAGGTCAGCACGGTAAATTTCATGGAATTACTCCAGAATCCAGAGGTGCATCAGTCGGACGGTCTTTGAGCAAACATCAACATCGCTTATGTACCGGTAATTCAAGGGGATAAACACCTTTCTTGCTTTTCCGGAAGAAGTGCGCTTCAGTTCATCTGAAAGACATTCGCAACTCTCGGAAATGGAAACTTCCAACAAGTAACCAGTTCCGCCTTCCAATACGTCTGTGATAGTCCCAACCACATCTTTTGAATCCGAAGCGATTGGGGCAGTTCCAGCTGCCACTCTCTCGCCGCTCCACACAAGGGAACAGCCTTTCAAGTCTTCGATATACCATTCATCCTTTCCGGGTTTGTTGGCATATCTTTCCGGCACCACAATTTCCCAGTTCCTGTACTTCTGCACATCTTCAGGGGAATCAATGTCCGCCAGTTTCATGTACAAGGTTCCGTTTCCGCTTCTAGAAGAAAGCACACTAAAGCGTTTCTCCGCAGATCCGTTCCTCAAAGTCACTTCCTTGAGAGCCTCGATATGCTCGTAACGTCCGGAAGCGCTCTCTACTTTAAATTCGCCCGTAATTCCATGCGGAGAACGGACAAATCCAACGACAAGCCGCCTTTCTTCGTTCATCGGTCCTAGTCAACGATGTCCAGGCTGTAGCGTTTTCCGTCCTTTGCGGAGGATGCGCTAAGCACGGTTCTCATCGCCTTTGCAATTCGCCCATACTTTCCGATGACTTTTCCAATGTCTTTTTCAGCAACTTTCAGTTGAAGAACCATTCCCTTTTCGCCTTCAGTTTCCGTCACCGAGACCGCAGATGGATCATCGACCAATGATTTTGCGATGTATTCTATCAGGTCTTTTTCCATTTTGTCCCCCAGCGGCTTATTTAGACTGCTTTGCCTGAATGTTTATCAACTTAGCAACGATGTCGGTCGGCTGTGCGCCCACGCCTATCCAGTACTTCGCACGCTCCATATTGATTTTCACCTGCTTCTCTTCCGCTTCAACGGGCATGAACGTACCGATTTCTTCGATACATTCTCCGTCGCGCGGCTTACGAGAATCCTGAACCACGACACGGTAATAAGGACGCTTCTGCTTACCGAATCTCTTTAGTCTGATTTTGACCAATTTATAACCTCCAAGGACATTTCTGCCCAATAATTGCCGAATGAACATAACTACACCACTTTAGAGTGTGGGGTACAATATTAATGAAATAGAATGATTAAGTCAAATACCGAAACTGTTTACGGTTCCATAATTCGTGCAGCGAATGC
>CALHVG010000027.1 GCA_938039145.1 uncultured Treponema sp. | reverse complement strand
GCACTTCAGAAATAGTTGCTATGTCGCTTTTCAGCTTCATCCTCGATTCATACAGCTTCCGCTCTTCAGGGTTCAAGCTGAGAACATCGATTTTCTCATTCAGCATCTGTAATACCGGAGATGTCATCGCTAGCATGGCTCTTTCCTCCTTGTCGTCCGTTTCTATAAACCGTAACCAGTTTATCAGCTTTTCCTGTTTTTTGGTAGTGATGCTTTGCCGTATTTCAGGCCCTTTTACTGCCGTCAAGTTCAGAAAGTGTATCTCCAATAAATCCGTGAGCGGCTGATAATTTTTTTGTTCTAAGATGCTATAGGCAGAGTGTATCTCTCTATTGAGCTTAAACCCTTGTGAGATCAGATTGATAGCAATGCAGCGGGTAAGACTGGTATACGATTCACCTTCTTTAAACCCTTCAATGTACATTTTAGACCAATAGAACAGTGTTCGAGGAATAAATTCGGCAGACCAAGAGTTTTGAATTTCAATGTCTATGGTTGTTCCATCTTTTAATCGAAGCTTAACATCGAGAATACCTGTCTTATCGGTTATCTCATCTTTGGTAAGTTCTTTATCCAGCAGTTCAAGGTCTGTAATCATACCGGTCGGCATGTCCAGTACGCATTCAAGAAAGTCCTGCAAACAGGCTTTGTTCTCTTCCGAGCCGAGCAAGAGCTTGAACAAATAATCGTTTTTAAGAGTTAATCTATAGGTGTCTTCCATTTTGAGCCTCCATACCTTATATATAAAGCACGGATGCAAAAATGGCTAAGAAATCTTGTATCTTTTTTAATTTTGACTGCACGAGTACGTAGAGGGCGCAGAGGTCTTTGAAGAAGCTCCTGTTGAAGTCATCCGATGACGCTTGAAGAACAGGAACAGGCATTAGGCTCGCGGCATCCTGAAGATTAAGAGAAGAAAATTTCAATATTTGAGATTTTTCTTTAATTGCCGGAGCAGAGACCTCCAAAACCGCAGTAACCTTTGTCCGCAATGCCGCCGATTAACTCTCTCGATGCTTTGCAACGACGGCAATACAGCACGTGAGCGTCTGGGCGCAAGGAACGGCAAACCATACGCCGTTCAGTCCGCGACATCCTGCGCCGTACCGTACCAGAGCGAAAAACGGTTCATTACGAGCATCGTAACGGTCGGCGAAAAACTCAATCCGAATGGCGCCGGTGCGATATGTAAAATATTTTTCCACAGCGATGTCAACTCAAAAAAAGGCGGCAGATAAAATCCTCTTTTTTTAATAATAAAGAACAAAATTGCAGCCAGTATCGTTATTGCCTGACCGATAATCGTTGCCCACGCAGCACCTGCCATCCCCCAACCGAATATCCACACAAATGTATAATCCAAAATGATATTTGTTACAAAGCCGAGTATCATTGCCGCCATTGCAAATGAAGCTCCGTTCATATTGTGGATAAAGGGTATAAGACCGGTAGCTAAAAGCTGAAAGACTGCGCCTAACGCAATAATTCGCATATATTCGACTGTCAATTTGAGTGTTGTTCCATACGGGATGCCTTGTACTTGCTATGCTTGCAACCTTCGGCTAAAATGGAAGTATAATACACATTAACCGAAAGGAGCCCGTATGCGTTATATTTCCCGAAGCTTGGAAAAGATAGTTTTAGAAGTTTCGAAAGAATATCCGGTAGTATTGGTAACAGGTCCAAGACAGGTTGGGAAAACTACCATGCTGCAAAAACTTATGGAGGGTACAGACAGGGGCTATGTGTCGCTCGATGATTTGCATGAGAGAACTCTTGCAAAGACCGATCCGGAACTGTTTTTGCAGCTGCATAAGCCGCCTGTATTGATCGATGAAGTGCAGTATGCGCCTGAATTGTTCACCTACATAAAAATATATGCGGATAAAAACCGCAGCAACGGTGATTTCTGGCTTACCGGTTCTCAAGCTTTTAAGCTGATGCAGGGAATTCAGGAGTCATTGGCAGGAAGAGTAGCAGTGCTCTCATTAACCTCGTTATCGCAAGCAGAGATTTACGGAAATAGACTTGAGCCGTTTGTACTCGATATGAAAAAACTTTCTGCACGGAGCAGAGAGCGAAAACCTGCAAATGTCGGAGAAATTTTTAACAGAATTTATAAAGGCTCCATGCCCGCGGTCATAAGCGGTCAAAATAATAACACTCACATTTTTTACAGCAGTTATGTAACAACATATATTGAAAGAGATGTAAGAGCGCTTTCGGATTCGATTGACTCTTTAAAATTTTTACGGTTTATAACTGCCGTTGCCGCACGGTGCGGACAGCTGCTCAATATCGCTAACATAGCACGCGATGCGGACATTAATCAAAAGCAGGTGAAAGGCTGGCTGAGTATTCTTGAAACGCTAGGAATTATTTTTTATTTACACCCTTATTCCAATAATATGCTCAAGCGCCTCGTAAAAACGCCAAAGCTGTATTTTTATGATACGGGGTTAGTCTGCTATCTGACAAAGTGGAGCAGTGCGGAAACGCTGGAAAGCGGCGCTATGAACGGAGCAATACTTGAAAATTATGTTGTTTCCGAAATAATGAAAACATATCTCAATAACGGTAAAGCGCCCTTTATGTATTACTATCGGGACAAAGACGCGAAAGAAATCGATATCGTATTAGAGCATGACGGCGTACTTAATCCGATAGAAATTAAGAAATCCGCAAATCCGGGTTCCGAGCTTGTCAAAGTATTCAGCTTACTGGATAATGCATCTATTCCGCGTTCTAAAGGTGCAGTAATATGCATGAAACCGGAGCTTTCGGCAATTGATAGGGAAAACTACATCGTGCCGGTTTGGGTGATTTGAAATTTGTAGAGAGTGTTATCAAAAGGGGATGACTGCTATCAAATAACGCATACGTTTGCATCAAAATAAAAGCGATGCTTCCATTCGTATTTTTCGCTTTACTATGTTATACTGCTGCCATTATGCGCTCGGAAAGGCTTTTTGAAATCGTATTTATCCTGCTCAGCACGAATCATTATTTGGTTGTGTTCTTTTTCGGGTTTATGAATCTTACTTCTCCTGCATCTGTTTCAATTTTTGAAGACTTTTCCGCCGTAATAAAATATTTGTTTGCGTAAAAACATTCTCTTGTGTCTTCAATTTTTACTGTTGAATTTCCTACAGCACGAATTATACTTTTTATCTTTTTTACCTGTCCGTAATAGGTATCTTTTTTTGGTGAAAAACCGAAATAGCAGTCTTTGCATTTTAGTTTTGAAGAGTCGGAAATATAGATGATGGGGTTTTCGTAGGGAAAATTATAAAAATAGCAGCCTGATAATTTTACACTTGCGTTTGCCGAAATAAAAATGTGACCGCTGCATTCATCAGCATGAGTTATATATCCGCTCTCTTCTTCTTCATGAAAAAAACAGACATTGCTCAATTCTGCTGTTGCACAATCATCAATATCCATAAGACAATCCTCGTCATCGTAGATTTTGGACTTGCTTCCGTAAATAAACAATTTCGCATTGTTTTTTATTTTGACTGAGCATTTGTGCTTTGTCGCGTTCAAACTAAATATCTTGACGATTGCATTTCCTTGGAGTGCAAGACCTCCTGCTCTCCCATCGTTTTCGGAAATAAAAACCTCGTCCTTACTTTCTAATCTTGCGTTCTCTGTGATGCCGATTCCTGCTCCCGAATTATTGCAAGAAGTAATTAGTCCTGTGAAAAGTTCAGAATTCTGAAAAAGAATTATTCCATGTCCCCTATTATTGTATGTACTTATCCTTCCGACTTGTATTTTTACTTTTCCGTTAAGGCAAATACCATCATCTCCATTTGCTTCCGAATAGATTGATTTTACATTCATCAATGCTTCATCGCAAAGATATATCCCACCGCCAAAATTCTTATAAGCAGAAAAATGTCCGAATCTTTTTTCTACATTCACAGAACTTGTCAAATAAAAACCTTCAAGCATATTGCCAACAGCATAAATTGATACATCTTCGGAAACGGCGATTTTCCCGAAGCCACAAACCCCGTATTCTCTATAAGAATAGGAAAAAAAATTTACTTTATTTACGGCAGATGAAAAATAAACTTCTCCAGCTTTAAATATAAAAAGATTTGAAAATCTGTTTTTGAATGCAAAAACTCCCGAAAATTCCGCTTGTCCGGATACGGAAATTCCGCAATTCGAAGAACCAATCACCAAAACACTATTCAATTTTGATCCGTCTGTAGCTATGTTCAGCAAAGATTCAGACGGGTTTTCATCAAGTGCGTCATACAAAGTATCTCTGCCGTTGGTGTCTGAAAATTGTTGAAATTCTTTTTGAAGTTTTTCGTGAATCTCGTTTGCTTTTTTATTGCGTTCTTGATCCACGTACTTCATATATCCATCAGGAATAAAGACCGCCGTTTCTGCCCAAAAGTCTTCTTTATGCTCTTCATAAAATTTTTCACCGACAAAAATAATTCCTTTTACAACCGCGGCACTTTGAATGGAAATCTTTTCATCGTCAGGAACTATGATGACTGTTTGTAAATTTTCTAAAAAAGCATCCGTTTCAGAAAATCCGCTGCCTTCAATCGTGATTTTTGATTTCACCGTGAAAGAACCTTTAAAAATGCCTGCCGCAAGTTTGAGCATTCCGTTTTCCGGAACGGAGTCTATCGCTTGTTGAATCGAAGAGAATTTTGCGATTGATGGAGAGTAGGTAATAATGGAGCATTGATTTTTTTCCTGCATTTTCCTTTCCTTACTGTTTTCTGACATAATTAAATTTCCTTTTATGAATACATTTCTTCAAAAGAGTTCTGGCACGCCGCTCGCATTGAATCCCAATTTGTATGGCAGTTTTCTTCAATGTTCTTTTGCCCGCTTGTATCGTGCAAGGTTTTGCCATAAAAAACCGGTGTCGTCTTGTGTCATTTGTTTTTTAGTTCCCATACTGAAAAACGGATCTCACCGGTGTGTTCAGTAAGAAATGCGAGGGTTGTGATTTTCGATTTTTGCGTTATGACAAAATTTGCTTCATTCATTCTTCTTTCAATGCTTTTACAATTCCATAGAAAATCAAAAGATAAAGCAGAAATAAAATACCTGTTATGACTATGTACGCAGTTTGTCTAAATCCTGAAAAAACAAAAATCAAATGTTCAGCGAGTGCCAACACAAGGAAAATGCCCGAAAAAATTTTTATATTCGCACTTCCTCTTCCAAAAGAAATCCCAAACATTCCGAACAGAGTGGCAAAAAGAAAAGCGCCGCTTCCGACAGTAAGAAGCATATTCCCTGTTCCTGAAAAAAAACCATAGCCTACAAATGCGGAAATTCCGAGTGAAATCAAAACTAAAATCCAATTTATTTTCATAAAGTTTTCTCCATACTATGACCCGTTTAACTCATCGGCGGTACAGGCGGAATCGGCGGAGTATTTTGACCGAAAATTGCCGACAATTCAGGCACGTTTCCGGCTGTCATCCAGTTTGCCATACCGGCTTTCCAAACAAGACTTTCGCGCGTAAACTGTCCGCTTGCCGCCATTTGAGAAAGTGTTGCAACCGTATAGGGGCCTGTTGTCTGTCCGTTTACTGCAACATTGTATTGACTTACTTGCGGCGGAGGCGGCGGAACCGGCTGACTCAATCCGCCCAAAGCGCCGTGCATCATTCCGGCCATATTCTGCCCGATTGCACTTCCCATAGCCATTCCTGCCATCATGCCTGCCGGATTAAAACCGCCGCCGTTGCCAAGGTTTATGCCGATACCGCCTGCCGCTCCCATTTTTCCAAGTGCTTCCGCTCCTGCAATGCCGACTCGTGTCTGCTGGTCAATCTGATGAGCCGCAAGATTTGAACTTTCCGTTCCAAGCCGTCTTTCCCGCTGGTACTCTTCCATGTTGATTTCCGCCATACCTTCCATCTGGCGAATATTGATAGCACTTTTTGCTTTTTCCTGCTCGCTTATGATGTCTGTTGTAACTGCTTTTAATTCACGATAACCTTCGCTTGATTTATCAAGTTCAATATCGCTTATATCAACCGAACTTGTTGTAACACCGAACTCACTTTCAAGCCGTTGTTTTAAAATAGGCTGCAAAACACTACTAACTTCAAAAATCTTTCGTTCAAGATGAATTACGGGAAGCCCTGTATCAAACGGGATATTTGTAACAATAGATTTTATATATTTGCAAACAGCATCCCGAATCTGCAATTTAAAAGCCTCAAGGTCAAAATCAATAAGTCTGTGAAGTTTTATAAATTCTTTGTAATTTGTAACTCTAAAATTGATAGAACCACGGACCGCAACGGGAACGGTAAAATTAGTATTGCGTGCATCAGCTACATCAAAAAACGGAACGCCGAATTTTACCTGAATAATTCCTGCAAGGTTTATAAAATAAATTTCCGCTTGAAAAGGGCTCGCCCCGCCGAATGCCGCACCGACAATTGAGGTAAGGATAGGAAAGTTCGCTGTTTTAATTGTGTTATCATAAGGTCCTTCAATATAGTCCTGCATTGTGCCGTCTTTTTGGTGATAAACAAAGACAGCGACTTCACCGTCTTTCACACGCAGACTTGAACCGTAACGGATTGCATTTTCTTTTTTTGTAGAGTTCGCTTCTTCCGCCCCCTTAGGTCTCCACTTCCAGACAAGGAATGTCGGCTCATCACAGCGGATAACATCCATTAAACCGCCTTCATGTTTTTTGTTGAATATTGACATTAATGAGGCTCCTTGAAGTTTCGTCTACACCAGTTTTCCAATTCCCATGAGGCAAGGGATTTTCCTGCTGTTACTTCTTTAAATTTTGCAACCAGTCTTTTGTAAGTATCTTTATCATCTAACTCAGTCCAATTGCAATTTTTTATTCCTGCATTTTTTAGATTGATTCTATCAATCGGTAAATGAACAGGCTCTTTTATAAGACCAGAACACCAATAATATTTACACATCATGTTCAGTAATTTTTGACAAGTACCAAAATTCAACTTGTTTTTAAGTTCTTCTGTTTTAGTTTGAAGATTTAAAATATTTTGAATATGTTCGTCTTCATCAATAATCCTTATTAAATACTCGTTTAGCATATCTTCAAGAAATAATTTTAATTCATTCTTATAGTTTTGTTTTTGTTGCAAAGTCATAGAACTATTCCAGACTTTATTGTGCTCTGTTGCTGCTTCCCAAGAGAAAATAAACAATTCTGTTTTTAGGAATTTTTTCTGCAAATCTGTCATTTTTTTACCCTATTCCATATTGGCTTTTAATCATTGCGATTTTTTCCTGCGCGTCTTTGTCGTTCATTAAGACTAATTTTGATTTTGTGATTGTCTGGCGAATTTTTGTTTTCCAAATGGAATTCCATCGATTGTCTTCTTGTCCTTCTTTTGTAAATGGATTGCCTCTCGGGTGAATTTGAGAAGCCGAAAGTATAAGGAATTCAATGATTGCTTCTTTGCCATTTGGCACTATAAAAGTTTCTATAAGATTTTTTTTCTTCTTGTCGGCTTGTGTCATTGGCCTTTTCATGAGGAATGCAGCCATAAATACTGCAACTAATGAAATTGCGAGCAAGAAACAAATAAAATCAAAACCTTCATCTTCTACACGCGTCATTATAGAACCACCCATGATGCAAACTGCTATAACACAGATAACATATTTTATTCCGCCGTAATTATTAATTTTTTCTTTATCAGTATCCGTTTCATATCCATCAGAGTATGCTGATAACTTTTCAAAAAACTCCTTTATCGAATTGTCAACTTTTGTTTCTGAAAATTCGTGTCCGCAATTAGGGCAGTGACTTGTAAATGCGGAAATTTCCGAGCCGCAACTAGGACATTTTTTAATTCCTCCGGCAAATTCCTGTTTTCTGATATTTTCACTTCCTGTATTTCCTACCGGTGTCCCACACTCGGGGCAGAATTTTGCTCCGTATGCAAGTTCTTCGCCACAATTCTGACAAAATGCCATATTTTCCTCCTAGAATGAAAAAGAATCAGGAGTTTCCCTCATTCTTCTTAAAGTGTCTGCCGCTGATTCTTCTGGGTAATCAGGGGCTTATTTTGCATAACGAACGTTTACACCATTACAAGCCGCTTAGGTCTAAGAAACTAGGTTTGTATTCTTCTTCTGTAAGCGTAACCGGATGCCGAACGCCTCTATAACGGAATATGCAATTATCAAAATTTAATGAAATTGTATCAGCTTCTTGAGGCGTAGTTAAACATTCAATCAGTTTGTCATATATTGCTTGTGCATTTGTTTCTGAATAGACTTCAATAGTTCTACCGTTATTAAATTCAATCCAACAACAAGCGTCACCGCAAGACCCAAACAAACCTACATAAGTGATTTCTTCGGCTCTAAAGAAAAGTTTAGAATTTAGTTGTATAAACATATTTACATCCCTTCTCCTTGTAAATTATTTTAATGTTCCTATTTTCCTTACAATCGGCACCATAAACCGACTTTTTGCTCCTATTATACTCCATCCCTTACATATTCTTTTGGTCATTTTTCCTAAAAACTTTGGG
>CALHVG010000026.1 GCA_938039145.1 uncultured Treponema sp. | reverse complement strand
AGCGAGGAAGATTTTTCATGAAAAAACGAAAGGCTCTCAGAAATCTGGATTGGCTCTCCAAAAATCCAGTTCTGACCGAAAGAAAAATCCACCGACTGCTCTCCCTTGGCCGCAGTTACGCCAGCCGACAGCATTCTTCCCTTTCCAGAAAGATTTGAGTTCTGCCATTTAAAGAACAAAGAAATCGGAAGGTCTTCGGCATTGGAGACACCGGAAAAAGTCATTCCCAACTGAAGCATGGTGGTTGATGTTTCCTCAACGGAAATCACAAGATTCACAAGATTTTCTTCAGACCCCGCCACAGGCTCCGGAACGATATTCGAAAAATATTGGAGATTATAAAGATTTCGAAGACCTGCCATCACCTTGTCGCGCGAAAAAACGTCCCCCGGCTTCAAAGGGATTTCTCTGATTATTACCTCGTCCTTTGTCTTTGTGTTTCCCTTGACGATTATGTTTTCAATATGCGCGCGTGAACGCTCAACTACGGTAAGGCTGTAACCTATGGTGTGAAGTTCGGAATCTTTGTTCACGGAAGGAATGAACTCGTTTGTCATGTAACCGTTTTCATAGTAAAGATTCGTTATCGAAGAAATTCCTTCACGCAATTTAGTCTGATTGTAAATATCGCCGTTCTTCAGTTTCATGAACGCCAAGAGTTTTTCCGAAGAAAAAATTTCGTTTCCCGAAACGGAAAGGCCGCTGAACGTATACTGTGCGCCTTCCTGAATCAGGAACGTAAGCGAAAGTTCCTCTCGCTCCTTTTCTTCATTCTGCACGGACTCCTGAAGGACATCCACCACACGCGCGTCCGCATAGCCCCTTGTATTGTAATAATTAAGAACCGCCTGCTTGTCGCTTTCAAGAGACGACCACTGAAAAGCTCCGTCCTTCATGAAGCCTTCTTCCTTCAGTGAAAGTTTGCTTTTGAGCGTCCTTTCCGAAAAGACCGTGTTTCCGTTGAACTTTATGGAAGTAATCACAGTTCCTTTGCCCTCGGAAATATCGAAAACGACCTTCACGCCGCTTTCAGTCTCTTGGCTGGAGTGCGTTACTTTCACGTTGGAATATCCTTTTTTTATGTAAAGATCCCTTATCGCCCGTTCGTCAAGAAGAACAGCAGAATCCACGAAAATATCTCCTGCCTTTGCGGAAACAGTTTCCTTCAGTTCGTTGTTGCGAATCTTTCGGTTTCCCTTGAATTCTATGGATTCAATCGAAAGCCGTTCTTTTACATTGAAGACCAAAAGGATTTTGTCCGCCGACTTGGGGTCATGTTTTGCGAACGGCTCGATTTCATCAAAATAGTCAAGGCTGTAAAGACGGTCAAGGATATCGTTATATACAGTGTCGTTGAATTCTTTTCCGATGAACGACGATGTTACGCCTGAAAGCTCGGATTTTTTTACCGTTACAAGACCTTCGAACGAAACCTGGGATATTGTCTTTCCCCAAAACCAGTCCGAATCCTCTTCCTCGGACCAAAAAGGAACGCAAATAAAAAGAGACACAACAAGGCAAGAGGCGATGATTTTTAATTTCCTTGAAAACATACATTCATCCGTTTATGTTTAAAATGAGAACTTCCATGAAAGCGTAACCGAAGTCGAAGTCGCAAAATCTATGCTGTCTAATCCCCTTCCGATTTCAGGCGAAAGAGACAGACGGACATTTGCTACCGTTGTCGTAGGTTTTAGCCCTATTTTGGGAAGGAACACATTCCATAGAGGTGCGAACATCTGACTGATGTCCATCTCGAAACCGATTTCCGGCTGGAACGAAAATCCTTCGACCTTGCCTTCGTTTCCCAGGATACTGTCATCATAGGAAAGATGCATCAGAGCATCGGCATACAACGAACTTCCGAAATACTTACCTATGTAAACAGTCGAATTATCCAAATAGTTACCGATTTTCATGTTCTCGGAATTACTTGACAATGTCTGCTTTATGGCGTTCTGAAGAACATTTGTTCTTAGAGAGAATATATCAAAATTAAGATATTCCCGCAATGTATTCTCGACGGTTCGTCCTATCGTTGACTGGATGGCATAGTCGCCGGTCGCTATCAGAAGGTTAGTCACTTTGTCGGAATCTCCCGTTGCAATCTGACCCAAAAGTTCCCTGATTTCCATCTCGGATTTAGGCGGAATCGAGGTGAACACAGGCTGAAATTTATCAAGTTCCTGATTGTTCGCAGAAAGAATTATTCTGACATCGTTTCCGTATGCGTCTTTTTCTCTTGTTTCCGCCGTCAAAGTGATGTATGGATTAAGCCGGGTCTCGTTCGGATCAAAACGCAAAAGTCCGTTCTTTAGATAGAAGTTCCTGTTCAGGTAGGCGATGTCCCCGGAGCGGAGCTGAATGTCGCCGTCTATGTTGAAGATTCCGTCTTCGGTGTCGCATTTGAACGTGAACTTTTTGTCGGGAACAAAAACCGTCCTAAGAATGGGGTCAAAATTGAAACTTACGTGCTGCTCTATGTACACGTCAAGGTCGGAACGAAAGAAGAATGACGGCTCCGAATTCTGGTTCAACGAAAAAAAATCAGTTGTAACGATTTTTGCGTTCGTCTTTTTTAGCGAGATTGCACCTCCCAAATCCAGGTAGCGGTCCTGTATCGTGAGGTTCAAGTCCAGCGCAACATCTCCTTTTGCCTGAATCAAAGCAAGTTTCAAGTTCGCAGGGATATGCGCATTTTCCGGAGTGCGGATTTTTGCTTCCATTCTGTCGAAAAACCATCTGTCAAAAAAGAAATCGATTTTTCCGTAGACAGGATTTGTTTTTTTTACCATTCCTTTGAATTCGGGAACGGATATTACGTTTTGGTTCAGGCGGACTTCGAGCCTGGGTGCGGTTATATGGCTAGGAACGATTTGGGGAAGTGTGATGTCCGCCCCGGATACGGAAAACCTTCCTCCGAAATCCGGGTCTTTTTTAAGTCCCTTGATTGTCATGTTCCCTTTCATGATTCCTTTGTAGATTTTAAAATCCGGAATGTTCAGATAGGAAGCCGCCGACGCAAGATCCGCCGTAACATCGTTTATGTTTATGTCAAGATTTTTTGAAAAGATATTTCCCGAAACGGAAGCCGAGACGCTTTTTCCTTTTGCGATGGAAAAATCCATGTCGCCGTTTTTTGCTATGAAACCGGAAATTCCAAGCAAATCCGACGTGTTTACGGCTGTGTTCCCCGATGAATGAACAAGCGAAATCCGTTCAGAAAGTTCTTTGGTCAAAAACGAGCCGCCAGCCTTTTTTATGTCAAGGACGACGTCAAAATCCGTGGGGAAAGAGTTTTTTTCGGAAAAAGCGAAACTTTCCATCGAAAGTTCCATGGGAATTATTATGCTTTTTGAAAGAACGCCGGATTCAAGAACGCCGGACGCTTTCCCTGAGAATTTTTCAAGATCGTACTCCGCTTTTACCCCTTTTAAATCAATTCCGGTGTATGAAAGATTCATGTCTTCTATAAAAATATTTTTTCCTTCGCCGTAACCTTTTCCCGATGCGGAAAATACGTTTCCGGCGGCAAGCAGTTTCAGGGAATCTATGTTTGCGCCTATGTAAGGACTTTCAAGCGCTCCCGAAACGACAAGCGTTCCCGTGACTTGATTGTTGTCGCTTGATTCCGGAAAAAAACGACTGAGCGCAAGACGGTTCACTTCGATTTTTGAATTAACGTAAAGCTCAGACTTCAATGTATTTGAATCGACGGTTTTTCCGCCCGGATTTGAAAGTTCCGCCGTGATGTCAAATCCTTCGGAAGAAATTTGATTTTTAAGCGAAAAATCAAGCGCCGCCCCGGAAAAAATACCGTCATTTATGTTCCACGTAAGGCTTAAAGGGCCTTCAAGGGCTGAAAATCTGTCGGAATAAGTTATATTGTCGAATATCGCGCCGTATTTTGTGACGCTTCCCGAAAGAATTAAGTGCGGCTTAAAACTGAACTTTGAGCCTCCTTCTTCTGCCTCGAACTTTGAAACAATAAGATTTACGCCGTCTTCTTTTGAATACGTAAAACCTGAATCCATGGACACGCTGAATATCGAATCGAACAAAGAAAGCGGAAGACTTTCCATCGAAAAAGTTCCGTCATAGCGGTTAGGAAAAGAGTTCCTAAGTTCAAATGAAAGCCCGTAGTCTCCTGTAACGCTCAAGGATTTTCCTAAATAATTTCCGGCAAGATGATAAGGCACGGAATCGCGGGTTGCATCTACGGTAAAAAAAGCTTCTTTATAGTCCGGGGAAAGTTCCACCCGGGCGGAAAGATTTGAAAACTTTCCGCCGGAAATAAAATCCACACGGCTCACGGACAGCGAAGTGTCGTTTCCGTCGATTGAAGCGTACACGAATTTTCCGTCTTTTTCGCTGTTCGCCACAAGAAGATACGGAATATTGTACGAAAGAGTTTTAAAGTCGGAAGAGACATAAAGTTCCCCGTTAAAAAGATAAGGCTTCAAAAAAGAAGCGGAAGGTTTCTTTCCGTCCGAAAAGAAAAGAACGGAATCCGCAACGCTGTCAAGGAACATATCTCCTGCAGAAAGATTTGCCTGAATGTAGTTTTCGCTTCCGATGTAACTTCCCGAAAGAGACACGGTGCCCGGCTTTCCGTAATCGCTGTGCGCGTAGTCGGAAAACTCAAACGAAAAATCAAAAGAATCGTCCGACGGAGAAAGCGCAAGCTGCAATGCGGTAAACGATTTTCCGCCGAACATAAGCTGGGGCGCAAATGCCATAAAACCTTTTTTTTCAGGCTCAAAGAACACTTCCGTTGAAATCTCGCCTCCGTTTAAAAGCGTGTAGTTGTACAGGTTCAAGTTTCCTGAAAGCTGTAGATTTTTAAACGCAAGATTTCCGGAAAAATCGCCGTTTAAGCGTTCTCCGTTGAAGTCCAATTTTTTGACGTCGATTTTGTTTTCATTTCCAAAAAACGAATATTCTATTTTTTCTCCGCCATTAAAAAGTTCGTCTTTCAACGCAATGTTTCCGTTTGAGCTGTAATCCACGGAACGGCTTTTTATGTCGCACGAAGCCTTTGCCTCAAGCGTCATTGTGATGTTGTCAAGCGCATTAAGGATTTTTCCCGACTTTTTGGAAGAAATAAGATTTCCAAGAGTGAGTTCGAAAGCTCTCAGCGAAACGTCCGCACGTTTTTTTTCGATATCAAGAGAGCCTGCAAAAACAAACGGATAGGAATTCTGCACGGTTGTAAAAGAGGCAACATCGTCCGCATAGCCGAAAAGCAGGTTCAGACGCTTGAAGTTGAAATTTCCGTCCGTGAAGTTTGAGATGTTCAGGTGAAGTGAACTTCCGTCAAGTTTTTCTTCAACCGCACCTTCTGCGACAAAGCCGCAGGAAAGGCTCTTTTCTTTTTCGCCGTTGTAATAAATAAGAGAACCCGAAGTATTAAGCAAAACCTGACCTGTATTTTCAAGTATGTTCATGGAAATTCGCCTGAAAAACGCATCCGCCGTGTCAGAGCCAATCGAATAACTTATGCGCAGATTCTTTATGTAAATGTCAAACAGGCTTTTTAGCTGAATCAAGTTTTTTAAAGAAAAGTCATCCGGTTTATCTTCAGTTTCTTTGGGATTTTTTTTTGAATCCGGAGAAGATGAAAAAAGACGCTTTATTTTTTCGACCAGCAAAAAATCGTTTTCTCCGTCAAAAGAAAGCGTAACGCCTTCTACGGTAATGTCCTTGAACATATCCGGAAATTTTCTTCTAAGAAGTTTTGGAAAACTGTAGCGAATGGAAACGTTTTTTATGTCAAGGATATTTTCTCCGCCGTCCGGTTCTTTTATCGATATGTTTTTTACCCTGATTCCGGAAAGAATCGACGGCGAAAGAGAGCCGTAAGAAATCTTTATTCCGAGCGTATTTTCAACTTGACCGAACAGACTTGCGACATAAATGTTCATTCTGTCGTTCAAAACCTTCAGAATCGGCCGAAGCGCCAAAATCGAAAGGCACAGGACAAGAGAAAACACAATGACTGAGACGCTTTCCTTTATCGGAAGTCTTTTCCTACTCATAAGACTGAAACTGAACGGCATTTACTGGACAACAAAAATCCGCTTGACTATACTACAGAAATTATCGGTTTTATTGTAGGTGCTTTGAATGATTATTAAACGATTTATAGTGTTCGAGGGAATCGACGGCGCAGGAACTACAACTCAGCTAAAAAGGCTTGGAAACTTTTTCAAAAAGGAAGAGCTTATTACAACCGCAGAACCTACGGACAGAGAGACGGGGCTTTTTCTAAGGAGAATGCTCAAAGGGGAACTGGAATTTTCCCCAAGGACTGCGGCATATCTTTTTGCGGCGGACAGAGCCGAACACCTCTACGGAAAAGGCGGAATAATCGAAAACACGGAAAAAGGAATGTTCGTGGTAAGCGACAGATATATTTTTTCAAGCCTTGCATATCAGGCAGTTTCATGCCCGGACGCTCTTCCTTCTATTATAAACAGCCCATTTCCTCTTCCCGAACTGCTTTTTTATTTCAAGATAAATCCCGAAGTCTCGATTCGTCGTGTGGAAAAGCGAGGCGGAGTTTCCGAAATATACGAAAAAATCGACTACCAAAAAAAAACCGCGGCAATGTTCGATTCGGTTATAAAAGAATTCGACGGAACGGAAAAAGGAAAGGAAATGAAAATCGTTACGCTTGACGCTGAAAGAACGGTCGAGGAACTCACGGAAAAAATCGTGGAAGAACTAAAAAAAATAAGAAACTGAACGGATAAAATTGCAATAAGGCGGAAAATTTTACGAAAATCCGAAAAAAATCCGCCAAGAAATCGAAAAAATCCGACTAAAAAATGTCAATTAAAGATTTTAAAATCGATTTTTCAGTTCCAGAAATCTTTTCACAAATATAAAAACCGAAGAAATCGTCTTTTCGTTCCGTGTGTTTTTAATCTGCGAGAAACAAAATCGCATAAAAAACACCGCATGATTTTCAAAGTCTAATAATATTTTTCCTGATACCGATAATAAATGCGTGATAAAGCGATTTTCAAAAACATTGCAGATTCTTTTACTTGCGGCGGCATTTTTTTCAATTCCCACAACCCGTGCCATCTCGTACATGGTAAAATTCAAGGAAGACTGGTACAGGCTATATCATGTCCACTACCAGCAGTATCCTGACGACTGCATCGAAAACATATATTGGCTTGAAAAGGCGTTGCAAGCCGATTTTGCAAATCCGCTTTACGCAAGAGTAAAAATTTCAAACGAAAAGGAATGGGAAAAATACCGCTATCTTTTTCAGATGCACATAAACCTGAAACTGATAGAGCAGCATTTGCGGCTTGGGCGCACATACGACAAAAAAGTCGCCTATTTCTACGACGCTCCATGGAAAGACGAATATCTACGCAATCTTGAAAAAGCCGTTTCGTGCTACAAAGCATCGCTTAGCTATTGGACGGAAGCCCTCCAGTGGGCTGAAAAGGCAAATGCGCCCGGATTCAAGTTTCTTTTTATGACGGAGATGCAGAACTGGGAGGACGAGCGGGAGCGAATAAAGACAGGCGAACTCGACTACGGAAAAATGCTTTCACGGGAAATCGGCAGAGTTGAAAAAGTGAAAGCCGACTTTCTTGCAATGGAATCAAAAAATTATTAAAATCTTCTCCACTCAGGGCTTTTAAGAAAAATCCTTTTACGCCCGAAAAATTCAAGAATTCTTCATGCGGAACTTATATGGACGAAGAAAAACCGGGCTATTATTTTGACTGGGCTGCAACAAGCCCGCCTGACAAGGAAATCCTTAGAGAAAGCCTTGAACTTTCGATGAAAAACTGGGGAAATCCGTCAAGCCTTCACTCAAAAGGAAAAGAGGCAAAACTTCTTCTTGAGGCGGCACGAAAAGAATGCGCCGAAGTGCTTGGCGTAAAAAGCGAGACGCTCTTTTTTACCAGCGGCGGAACTGAAAGCAACCACATTCCGCTTCTTTCGGTTTTGAACAAGCCACAGAAAGGTCATGTGCTTTTCAGTTCAATAGAACATCCAAGCGTGCATGAAATGGCGGCGGAACTTTCAAAATGCGGCTGGGAAGTAGAAGAAATTCCTTCAAACAAAGACGGAATAATAACACCTGAAAACGTAAAAAAATCGCTGAAAGCAAGCACGGTTTTCGTTTCTGTAATGGCGGTGAACAACGAAACTGGAGCAATCCAGCCGATAGAAGAAATCGCCGATATGCTTGTAGAAGTTTCCAAAGGAAAACGCCGTCCGAAATTCCACACGGATTGCGTGCAGGCGGCAGGGAAAATTCCGTTTTTTTTAAACCACGAAGGAATTGACAGCGCATCGTTCAGCGCACACAAAATTTCAGGACCGCGGGGAATAGGGCTTCTTTATTCAAAGAACACGATAGAACCTTTTTTGAGAGGCGGCGGTCAGGAAAACGGGACAAGGAGCGGAACTGAAAACGTTTTTGCCGCAATCGCGTTTTCCAAAGTCCTTAAAAAATATTTCATATCAGAAAAAAATCCAGCCGCAGAGAAAAGGTTTTTAGAACAGAAAAAGACGACATCGGAATTTGTGAAAAAACTTTCGCTTCTTAAAGGATGCGTCGTGATTCCCGGAGAAAGGATTTTAAATCCTGAAAACTATTCGCCGTGGATAATACAGGCTTCATTCGATAACATTCCGGGGCAAGTGATGCTGAGGGCGTTGGATTCCGAAGGATTCTGCATTTCGACTGGAAGCGCATGCGGCTCAAAAAAAGACGAAAGGCCCGTCTTGAACGCAATGAAAGTTCCTTCCGATACGGCAAAAAATTCCGTGAGGTTCAGCTTCGGCTTTTCCACAAGCGAAAACGACATGGAAAAACTGTTCGAAAAAATAGAAGAAATCTGCAAAAAATTCAACGGAAAAAACATTAATTGACAAGGACAGCAGTTTTAGGCTATTTTCTATGGGCTGCAGTTCTTTCATGAACAATTACACACAAACCAAGGAAGGCATATATGGGTGCACGCGGAGAACTTTACACGAATGAAGTCTATCTTGACAACCGCTCCTACTTTTTTAACGTAAAGGAAAACCGAGCGGGAGACGTTTTTCTTCAGATAGTGGAATCGAAAAGCAAAGAAGGTTCGGACATCAACAGGCACCAGATTGCCATTTTTGCGGACGACCTGCAGAAATTTCTTCAAGGATTGAACGTCTCGCTTGCCTATATAGAAAGAGAGAACAAAGCAAGAGCGAAGATAAGGGCAGAACGGAAAGCGGAAAAAATAAAAAAATACTGCCTTAAAAAAGAGGAAGAAAAACCTCTTCCGCCGCAGGTAAAGAAAACCGGAAGAATCCACGTTGTCTCAAAACGAAAAACCGATAGCGACGGAAAATAATTTCGTTCCTTAAAAAATCAGCAGAATAAAACGGAACGCAGATTTGAACTACCCACTCACAAAAAAAGCGGCTTTTTCAATATTTAAAACTCATGCGCTGAATCGGAGAAGGTCCAAGTCTGCGGCATATTTCCCTGTGTTCCTTTGTGGGATAACCTTTGTGCTTTGCGTAACCGTATTCCGGGTATAGTTTATCCATCGAGCACATAAACCTATCCCGCTCAACTTTTGCGAGTATGCTTGCCGCCATCACGGAAGGAATTTTTGCGTCCGCCTTTACCATGCACTCGACAGCGAAGCCTTCTATCGGCGGTGTTTTGTTTCCGTCCGCTATTACACGAAGAGAGTGGGCATCGTTCAAAAATCCGTTTACTTTTAACCAAGGCGAGAGTTTTTCAGAAAGGCTTTCAAAGGCAAGTTTCATAGCCTTCAGGCTTGCGTTCAGAATGTTTATCCTGTCTATTTCTTCGGCGTTCACAAAGGAAACCGCCCAAAGAGCCTTTTCTTTTATCACCTTTTCAGCTATTTCACGTTTTTTTTCGGAAAGTTTTTTGGAATCGTTTAAAAATTCCAAAGGAAAATCCGAAGGCAATATAACGGCGGCGGCGCTCACCGGTCCTGCCAAAGGACCTCGCCCAGCCTCGTCCAAACCGCATATAAAATCCGCCATAAAACTAGAATCCCGAACTTGAGTTCGAAAAATCCTCAATGGAAAGATTTTTTGCATCCATGTAGATTGCTTTTCCGTTTCCCATGGTCTTTTTTAACTGTGCGGAAAACTCGTTGTCCGTTATCGATGAATGTGTATTGAAAAGTTCCGCAATCCGCCCCATCACGCCAATCACGGAACAACGGCTTTTCCTCAATTCAAAAAGTCCGCCCTGGCACGTGAACGAAACCCCGGTCGATGCTACGGTCGTGATTTTTGAGTTTTTCACCGAAATTTTTGAATCCACAGCCGCAACGCACGCAGAATAATTGTTCGCCGAGCCTGTTATTCCGGAATCCTTTATGGTAACCACGGACGACGATGAATCGACTATCACTCCGTTTTTTCCGAAAATCGCAGAAAGATCCACGGAATCAAATATCAAAACTCCCCTTTCGAGCGAAAAAAGCGAATGGTTTTCAGAAAAAACCGCCTCATCAGACGAAGACTTTTCCGCATAGGTTATAAGGCAATCGGAAATCGCAAGGCTTGCATCCCGTACGACCAACGATGCGTTTTCAGGGAAAAAAATTCTTGCGTCGCCCGAACCTAAAATCTCCATGTTGGAAGTAAGCTCAAATCTTTCGCAAGGCATTTCCATCATTCCTTTTAGGTTAATGCGTACAAAACCGGAGCCGTCAATGTGCGAAAAAAGTTCCGAAAAAGTTCCGAACGGCCGCTCGCTTGTTCCGTCCGCAGGCACTGAAAGCCTCATCCCGGTTTCCATATCCACGTAATAGTTGCACGAATCGATTACAACCGAATATTCGCTTGTTCCGCTTTTGTTTCCATTTGAATCCATGGCATATGCGCTGACTTTGTATGCAACCGCACCGTCTATCGAAGGAGAAAGAAAGACTTTTCCTGAATCTAATTTTTTGAATTCTTCTTCAAGAAAACTGAACATAACGTCTCCGTTTTTCCAGCCCTCCTCAACGATTAAAGGTCCTTGCACGCAAACGAAAAGTTCCAGTTCCGAGGATTTTTTTATGTCCAACGTTACCGCTTTTCTAGCCCAACCGCCTTCTGCGGAAGATGAAATCACCGGTTTTGAAGGAAGGCGTTTGTTCACCCTGAAATCTATGCCAATCTCGCCCTGATAAACGGAATCGTAATAAACGCCCGTCCGAACAGAGCCTGAAAAAAGGTCTCCTTGAAAAGTGTCGAACCGGATGGAATCGTAAAGCCCTGAAATATCCCCGTCGCCATCAACAATGCCGAATTTGTAGCCTGAATCCCCTTGGGAACGGATATACTTTACACCGTTCGGCTCGGTTTCGACGTTGATTTTAGGTCTTGGCGGAAGCACAAAAAATTTCACCGTGTTTTCCGAAGAATAATCCACGCTCTGCCAGCTTATCATGTGGCTTACGCTTCTATCCAATGTCAAAGGGATTTTCGGCTGCTCCCACCATTTGTCGTCAATTCTGTATATCAAGTTCATGTCCGTGAACCGGACGGTTTTCCAGTCTTCAATCGTAAACGGAACGTCCTTGCGGCTGAAAATTCCTGAAAGCGAAGGATTTATCCTTACGGCGAATTTCCAAAAAGAAGTTCCGTCGGAGACCGTGCAGGAAACAGTCCTTTGAACAACGGAATCCGCAGGCAGAAAAAGAGAAGAACCCGGCTGGAAACTTTCATCGCCGTTTCCGAAACTGTATTCAAGCGAAGAAGGAATCGAAAAATTCGTTCCGGCTGTGTAATCGACAAGTCCGTTTGCGACAACATTCTCGATAAAATCGTAGGCAGCCGAATCTTTTGGGAGAGGCGCATTTTTTACCGTGTAGAAAATGTTCTCGTTCAGTTTTTTTCCGTCCGCCGAAACAAAAACCACCCTAAGATAAACGTCGCCTTCAACATCCAAAAGGACAGGACCGTCGTACGCAAAACCGTAAGATTCGGGGTCGTTTCCGGAAAGCGAATAATAGGCGTTCATTCCGCCGGGTAAATCCAGCACCAAAATTTGACGGTTAGCCCAAACGCCGTTCCCGGGATTTACAACCGATTGCGAAAACAATTTGGGGACAAAAAATCCGAAAAGGACTAAAAAAAACATTGCCACAAGCGAAAATTTTCTGTTCATCTGCGCTCCCTTTTTAAGGCATTTTTCTAGCCGTTATTGCTTTCGTTTTCGACAAACAGGGGCTTTAAGATTCGCTTCAGTTCCGAATCTTTTGAAAAATAATGCTTTTCAAGTTCGTCGGCGGAAAGCCCTACAAGCTCATGGCTCATATAATGAATCCATCTGTCCTCTTCAGGGGTGTTCACTACGATTTTTCTGCAATAATAGTCGGGAATCACGGAAAGTTTTTCCCTTCGAGAGTCTTCCTTGTAGTCATGGACGACGACTTTTATGTCCTCCCTGTTCATTCCATAATCAAGCAGAATATCTACAAGGGCGTTTATCGTCTTTCCGGTGTCAAAAATGTCGTCCACAAGCATTATCCTATCGCCGGGGCGAAGATTTGCAGGAGGATATGTCCATCCGTCCACATAAACCCTTGACGTGGATTTTCTTACGTCCGTGTACGAACGGGCAACCACGGCGGCAAACAAAACAGGATGATGTGAGCGGTGCGCTATTTTGTAATACTCGCTAATCACGTTCGCCATGTACGCACCGCCCCTAAGAGAACAGTAAATCACGTCGGGAACGAATCCATCCTCGCTGTACATTTTATGAGCGAGTTTCAACGCATCGTCTCGTACGGTATCGAACGGCAAAAATTCTTTAAACATCGAAAAAAACCTCTTTTATGTAAAATCGACAGGTCATTGTAAACGAAATCGACATAATTCTCAATTCACTTGTTAATATCCCAGCAAAAACTCCCCGTCGGGAACCGCAATTTTTTCATGACTTACCCTGTTGCAAAGTTCGAGGACTTCGTATATTCCGCTTTTGGCGTCCTCCGCCCTTTCAAAAGTAAAGTTCGCTCTTTGAATAGCCTTTCCAAGGACGGAATGTTCGCCCACGGCATCGAACTTTTTGCAAATAAAAGCCGCGGAAGAAGGATTTTTGTTCACGGATTCTATGGATTTTTTTACGGAAGAAAGAAGATTTTCAAGAGATTCAATATCTTCCGAGCAGAAATTTCGGCGGACCACAAGCACGTTTTTTGGAAGATGCCTGTTCCTTCCTTTTATCGCAGAAAATTCTTCCTGAAAATCGGCGGAAATATAAAATCCGGAGCGTTTTAAAACGTTCGAAACGGCAGGCTCCGAAAGAAAAGCGTTGTCTACCTCTCCGCTCAACAGTTTTGCAGCGGAAAAAGCCTCGTTTTCTTCCCATTGGATTTTCATAACGCCGCCTCCGTTTTCCATGGAAAGAGCGCTTTCTTCCATAACCCATGAGATAAATCCTTCGCCTATTCCGCCTTTAGTTACGGAGATTTTTTTACCAAGAAGGTCGGAAAGATTTTTCAAAGAAGAATTCGACGACACGGAATAAAAATCCATGTTCTGCGTTACGGCGGCACATAGGATTTTTCCGTCCAAAAAATCGTAAAGGAGAGCGGCGACATTCACCGGAAGTATAAGCGCATCGGTTTTTGCTTCCATCAAAGAAAGTGCGGCATCCTTCACAGAAGAAAAGCGAATAAAATTATACGAAGGCTCTCCGTCAGATTTTTCCAAGAACATGAACGCATACGGAACGGACGACATTCCCTTTACAAGCGCAATGTTAGTTTTGCAGAACGAAGGCACGGAAAGAAAAATCGCAAAAACCACGAAAATAATTTTTCTTATGCGCAACTATTTTTTCTCCAAAACGTTCACCGTCGCAAGCACGGAAGAATCCTCGTTCTCGTTCGACATGGAGATGCATTTTATGGTTGTGCTTTTAGCGTTTTTTTTGTCGGTAAAAGAAATTTTTAGCCTTCCTTTGGAACATTCGACCGAAATCCGGTGGAATCCATTGTTTTTTTCGTCAAGGATTTTTGTGGCAAGCGGCTCTTCAATCTCTTTTTGGATAATGCGACGCATAGGCCTAGCACCCATTGAAGGCTCGTAGCCCTTTTCGATTAAATAACGCCGTGCCGAAGGCTTCAGCGAAATTGTAAGATTCCGTTCTTCAAGCCGAGAGGCAAGTTCGTCAATCTGTATGTCAAGAATTTGGGAAACCTCTTTCTTTTCAAGGGCTTTGAACACGATTATGTCGTCTATCCTGTTTATGAGTTCCGGATTCAAAAGTTTTTTCAGTTCGCTTTCGGCATTCGATTTTATCTGATCGTAAGGAAGTATAGTTCCTTTGTCTAAAGAAAAACCGACCCTGCTTTCCGAGGTGATTTTTCTTGCCCCCGCATTGCTTGTCATTATTATAACGGTGTTCCTGAAATTTACGGTGTGTCCCTGGCTGTCGCTAAGCTCGCCTTCCTCAAGAATCTGAAGAAGAAGATTGAAGACATCCGGATGGGCTTTTTCTATTTCGTCCAAAAGAAGAACCGAATACGGATTTCTGCGGACTTTTTCCGTAAGAATGCCGCCGTCCTCGTAGCCGATATAGCCCGGAGGCGCGCCGACAAGCCGGCTTGCGTTGTGTTTTTCCATGAAGTCCGACATATCGACCCTCACCAAAAAATCCTCACTTCCAAACATGAATTTTGCGAGAGCCTTTGCAAGCTGCGTCTTTCCAACGCCCGTAGGACCAAGAAAGATGAACGAACCTATAGGCCGTTTTGGAGAAGATATTCCCGCCCTGCTTCTTCGGACAGCGCCGGAAATTGAACGGACGGCATCGTCCTGACCTATGACCATGCTGTGCATCTCTTTTTCCATCTCCGAAAGCCGCCGGGATTCGTTTCTGTCAAGCCTTTCCACGGGGATTCCTGTAAGTGTGCTTACAACCTTTGACACGTCGTCGGAACTTACACGGCTTTTTTTTGACAAGCCTTTTTCTTTCCAGTATCTTGCATAAAGTTCCAGCTGACCTTTTAGCTGTATAACTTTGTCCCGTACATAGGCGGCGTTCTCGTAATCCTGATTTTTTACAAGCTCTTTTTTTTCGCCAACAAGAGCTTCAATCTGCTTTTCAAGTTCTAAAAATTCTTCAGGCTCTTTGTCTTCGTTCAGTTTTTTTTCTGCTCCGGCTTCGTCAAGAATATCAATCGCCTTGTCAGGAAGAAACCTTTCAGGAATATAACGTCTTGCAAGTTTTACTATCAAGGGAATCACATCATCGTCGTAGATTATTCCATGAAAATCCTCGTATTGCTTTTTTATTCCCTCAAGGATTTTCACCGTCTCCTCGTCTGAAGGCTCTTCCACCCTTATCATCTGAAATCTTCGTTCCAAGGCAGAATCTTTTTCGATGTAGCGGCTGTATTCTTTTGTGGTTGTAGCTCCGATTATCTGCAGTTCCGAACGGCTGAGTGCGGGCTTAAGCATATTCGAGGCGTCCATGGTTCCTTCAGGGCCGCCGGCTCCAATGATTGTGTGAAGTTCGTCGATAAAAAGAATTATGTTACTGTCAAGGCGGACTTCGTTCATCATGCGCTTCATCCGCTCTTCAAATTCGCCGCGGTATTTTGTGCCGGCAATAAGAGCGGCAAGGTCAAGCGAAAGAATCCGTTTTTTTGCCAATGCGGACGGAACATTTCCTTGCGCTATGGACTGCGCAAGGCCTTCCACAATAGCGGTTTTTCCGATTCCGGGCTCGCCTACAAGAACGGGATTATTTTTAGTTCTTCTTGAAAGAATTTGAATAAGCCTTTGAATCTCTTTTTCGCGCCCGACTACAGGATCGGCTTTTCCTTCCGTAAAAAGACGGGTGATGTCTCGGCTGAATTCCGAAAGAAAACTTTTAGATTCCTTTCGTTCTTTAAAATGATTTTTATCCTGAGCAGATTCGGTTCCTTGAAAATTTTTAGATTGCATAGAATTTTCAAGTTTTTCTCCGGTTTTGTCGAGTTTTTTGAAAATCCTATTCAAGGCATCCGCCGGCATACCGCCGGAATTCTTCATAAGTTCTTCGGAAATTTTAAGTTCATGCCTTGAAAACTTAACCAAATCCCGCATTGTGCCCGCATTTATTTTTGCCTCTGAAAAAAAATCAAGGCTCACACTGCCCGATTCCTGCATTGCGGCAAGAAGTATGTGTTCAGTTCCTACAAAATCATCCCCAAGTTTTTCACATTCGCTGGACGCGGCTTCAAGAAGTTTTTCAGTTCGTTTTCCAATCGGAATCAGTTCAATCTCATTTTCGCCGATTCTCTCTCCGCCGCCTGAAAGACTTTTTTCAAGACAGAACGAAAATGAGTTCAAGTCTATTCCCGCCTTTTTGAGGGCAAAATATCCGGTTCCTTCTTTTATTTTTATCATGGCAAGGATTATGTGTTCCGGCTGAATTTCCCCGGAAGAGAATGCCCTTGCGATGTTCTGGCTCAAGCCGTTTACAAGACGGGATGCCCGTGGAGAAAGATTTTTCATAATTTCCTCAAAGAAATGTTTTCAAGTGCTTCCTGCAAAACGACCGCCCTAAGTCTGTCGAGTTTCAAGCGATGCTCATCTTTAATGTCATCGGCAAAATTAAATTTTCCGTTTTCCATAAGATAGCTAAGATGCGCATCCTGAATCCTATACAAAAGTCCGACGATAGTTTTGCCGTCGATTCCTTCGATAAGGCTCAACCTCAGCCCTACATGAAGGTCGGAAATTATGTCCAAAGCTTCCCTGAGCGAAAGAAGAAGACTCGCGCCTGCCAAAGAATAAGCGCGAAGGACAGAATTTCTTACAATCGTGGTATGATTATCGGCAAAATCAAGTAAAATCTTTCGTTCGTATTCGGCTATAAATCTTGAAATCGATTCCATCTCGGCAATTTGGTCTATTTCGCTTCCGCGGTATGCGTTCCGCCCGCACAAAAGAAAATAAGAGCCCGGAGCCGGAAGATTTTCCGAAAGTATTTGCGGGAATGCGGGAACAATCACCGCATTTTTGCGCCTAACATAATCAATTACGGTTTGCATTTTTCCGGCTCTGAACGTTCCGGGAAGAGCAATCCTTGCAGAAATCTTCATTCCGCTTCCGGAATTTTTTAAGGCGGACGTAATGTATCCGAAATCGTAAGTTGCCGCAAACTGAAGGGATTTTTCAAGTTCAGCATCAAGGCTTTTTACCGCATTGAAACATCCGCCATAATCAAGCCCCGAAGAAAACGATGAAAGTTTAAGGTGGTCGGTTCCGTTTATAACAGCCGAAAGATTTCCCTCACTATTCATAAGCGCAAGGGATTCAAAAACCAAGTTCCGCCTTTCAATCTCATCCTGCAATTTCAGCACGCCCAGTTCCTCAAGAATGCGGCGGTTCAACGGACTTAAAAGCGACGTTTTTATAGAACGGTAGCCTTCAAAGGCGGGAACTTTCCGAAAAGCGTCCATAATTATGGCTTCCACCCTGCTTTCGTCGTCGCCCCGAAACTTTTCAGGGAAGGGAAAATTTGCAAGATTTCTGCAGAGCCTTACCCGCGAAGAAATCACGACATCGTTCTCTTTTCCTTCCATCGAGTACCATGCTTTTCCTGCTTCTTCAATTTCCTGTTCCATGGCTAGATTTTTTCTCCGTCAACAACGCTGTTTTTCTCGATTGCTCTAAGAAAATCCCTGTACACAGCCGCCTTCTCGTAGTCTTCTTTGCCGACGGCTTCTTCCAACTTCCGCTGAAGGTCAGCCCTGTCGGTTATATCGTTCCTGAAATCCTTTATTCTGCGCGGAAGAGTTCCCGTGTATTTTGCTTCGATTCCGTCCGGATTTAGAAAAGAGTTTATTTCGTCTGAAAAGACCAAATAACATTCCGGGCAGCCTGAAAAACCGGACAATTTTATGTCTCCAAGACTTTTTCCGCATCCGGGACAAAGTTTCTTGAAATCCGGAGAAGATTTTGTCTTCTTTTCAAGAGTTTCTTTGAAAACGGCATCCAGATTTTTCTGTTCGGCGGATATTTCAGGCGCGGAAATTCCCCGTTGCAAAGCACATTCTGCGCACAAGTTTACTTTCCTGCACGAAGAGCCCGAACGCTGCTCAAGAAAAATAACGGCGTTCCGTTCATTGCACAAATCACAAAGCATAAGCTAAACCTTCCTTACAATGCAGCACTTGAACAAAGTGTCAACTTTGGGAACTGCTGCATTTGTGCGCGGATTGCGCATATGTAAATCAAAGAGTTTGCCGATTGCAAACTCGTAATGTTTTTCAGCCGCAAAAATACTGCAGCTGAAAATAAACATCCTTACAATGCAGCAACCGCAGATTGCTGAATTGCCGCCGTTTCGAGAAAGCGAAAAACGGCATAAAATAAACAAGTTTTCGGGATGCAAACTCGCAGGTTATTAAGATAGCCTTATTCGGATTTAGAATCTATACCTTCCTAAAATGCAGCGCTTGAACAAAGCGTCAACTTTGGAAATTGTGGAATATCCCATCCGACAATAATCGGACATCGGTCTGATTCGTGCAAGATGGGTGCGGGAGGAAGCTCGGGCATATTCACGCATCGTTCATAAGATTGTTGGTTGAGTACCCGTCTAAAGTTTGCCGGCGGCAAACTTGTATAATTCATCTTGCACAAAACGGACGGTTCTGTCCGTTTTGAGGGACGGACATAGTACCGTCAATAGGATGAACGATACCTTTATATGCCCGTCCGCCGCCATCTGTTTTTCTTACCGGGAAAACTTGGATATCCCATCTTGCAAGAATTGGGCTTTGCACAATTCTTTAGACAGATATAGTACCAGCAATCGGGTGAAAGACGCCTTATTATGTCCGCCCGCCTACACTTGTTTTTATTGAAAGGAATCCACTAGAACGAGTGGGACATACACACCCGAGCGAGTGGGCATATCACATCCAAGCGAGCGGCACATACACACCCGAGCGGATGAATGATGTTCACTCGCTCGAAGGAGGGCGGCGGGAAAACGGGTCTGACAGTCTTTTATTCCTTGCCCACCGCCACCCGATTTTCCTTATGGAAAATCGGTATAAAATATGATTCAGAACAGTT
>CALHVG010000025.1 GCA_938039145.1 uncultured Treponema sp. | reverse complement strand
AGAACGCGCTCTTGATAAGGCGATGGTTGATACAGGAGCTAAGCATGCCAGCGTTTGACGTGGTACGGACTTATTCCTCGCTTTGAGCAGGAGTTCTATTTGCGTTCCGACACAAAACTTGAAGGCTATTTCACTCTTTTTAATGTTCCTCTTTTCAACGATTTTTGGAATTTCAAAGGGGTGCTTGCGTTCTACACGGGATTTACGATGCAGTTTCCTCTTGTGGGGACGACAATTCCTCGCTCAAGCATGACTTACATAGACGGTATGTTCAACGCCCGCGGCTGGCAGGATGTGAGTTCTTTCACACGTGGAAGAGCAATGCTGTCAAACAGGGTGGAGTTTCGTATTCCGATATTTCCCGGTGTGATTGGAATCGCAGGATTCTTTGATTTTGCCGCAGTAAAAGAAACTCCGGAAAAAATATTCACGGATCTTTCGTTCAACGATTTTTATTTCAGTTTCGGACCTGCGCTAAGATTTTTGATTCCGCAATTCCCTCTTCATCTTCTTTTTTCTAACAAGTTCAGGGTCATTGATGGAAATGTGGTTTGGAACAAAACATGGGATTTCTCTCTATCATTCAACATGGTAAACAGGTAGAATCAAGGTCCAAGGGGTATTTTATGAAATCATCAAGGAAGATAATCGTTTTTGCATTGCTTTTTTCAGTCGTTGCGTCCTGCTTTTCCCAGCAGATTACAAAGTTCGGCGTTGTTGACACGGCGAAGGTCTACAACGCATATTTCAGGAATTCCGCTCCTGTCAGAAACTACGAGAAAAAACGCACGGAATTTCAGGAAGAGATAAACAAACAGACTGAGGAACTTAAATCCATGCAGTCAAGAAAAGTCGAACTTGAGAAAGCCGGAAACGACATTCAGGCGCAAAGGCTTCAGGCGGACATAACGAAAAAACTTGATTTTCTTACCGAATACACAAACGCCAAAAACGTGGAACTCGAATCCATGCAAAAATCGCTCCAGAGTTCGGATGCGTTCTACAAAAAACTGTATTCCACGCTTGCAAAGATAGCGGAAGGCGGCGGATATTCAATGATATTGAGTCTGCAGCAGGAAAACGCGATTCTCTGGTATTCTTCGTCTGTAGACATCACCAATCAGGTTATTTCCGAACTGGGACTTTGATTGTCCAACCTTTTACGGATGGTTCATTGATGGAAGTGAACGAAAATCTCACGCCTGTGATGCAGCAGTATGTGGGCATAAAAAAGGAATACATGAACGAGGTTGTGTTCTTCCGGCTCGGAGATTTCTACGAGATGTTCATGGACGATGCCGTGGAAGTTTCAAAACTTTTGAACCTGACATTGACCCACCGAGGCGACAAGCCCATGTGCGGTATTCCTTGCCACGCCTCAAAGGTGTACATAGCCCGTCTTCTTCGACTTGGAAAAAAAGTCGTGATATGCGAGCAGATTGGAGATCCCAAGGCAAAGGGGCTTTCCGAAAGAAAGGTGGTTGAGGTCATAACGCCCGGAACTGCCGTTGAATCCGAATATCTTGAAGGAAACGTGAACAATTTTCTTGCCGCACTGAGCGTTTCTCACGGAATGGCAGGTTTTTCGTTCATTGATGTTACGACTTCCGCCTTCTATGCGACAAGCTGGCATTCTTCCAAGATGCGTGAGAATTTTTCAAAGGAACTTGGTCGCTGCAGTCCAAGGGAACTTCTTCTTCCGAATTCCTTGAAAGGAAACGAAATCATCCGTTCCGTTCTTGAAGAAAATCCCGACATGACAGTTTCATGGTATCCCGACTGGGATTTCAATGTCGAGCAGGGATTTAAGCGGCTTTGCCGTCAGTTCGGAACTCATAACTTGAAGTCTTTCGGGCTTGAAGAAAAATCTTCCGAAGCATCTTCTGCCGGTTTTCTTCTTGACTACCTTGAAAAGACTGCGAACACTACCGCCCCTCATGTGAGCGGCATAAATGTCTATCACGATTTCAACTATCTTATGATGGACGATTCTTCAAGGCGGAATCTTGAGATTGTTCACAACCTCAGAGATTCGTCAATTCAGTATACGCTCCTTGAATGTGTGAGCCACTCAAAGACAGCCATGGGAAGCCGAATGGTGCGGGAGTGGCTTTTGTTCCCTTTGACGAAAAAAAACGAGATAGAGGCGCGCCTTGACCATGTTGCGCTTTTTGTGGAAAACAGGGCTTTAAATGCCAGAGTTCGTGAAAAACTTGAGAAAGTTCTTGACATTGAGCGTCTTGCAGGTCGAATCGCCATGGACAGGGCTCATCCAAAAGATCTGCAGGCGTTAAGACAGAGCCTTTCTTTTTGGCTTTCGGTAAGGGATGAACTTTCGGGCTACGATTTTGCAAACCTTGATGAAGAAGATGCGGTGAACATAATAGACCTGATTCAGTCTTCTATTCTTGAAGAGCCGTCAACTTCGCTTACGGAAGGCGGAATAATAAAATCCGGCTGGTCAAAGGAACTTGACCATTGGCGAAACGTGCATGACAACTTTGATAAGATTTTGGGCGAATACGAGGATGAAGAGAGGCGCAACACAGGAATATCCAATCTAAGGATAAAATACACGAATGCGTTCGGTTACTTCATAGAAATCTCCAAGGGAAAACTTTCTTCCGTTCCGCCGAATTTTATCATGCGCCGGGCGTTGGTGAACGGCGACAGGTATACCACATCAAGGCTTCAGGAACTGGAGCATGAGCTGAACGAAGCCGGAACAAGAATTCTTACGCTTGAGCGAGACCTTTTTGTCGAGATAAGGGAAAAACTCAAATCCTATGTCGCTTATCTTATGCAGACGGCAAAAGAAATTGCCTGTACCGACGCTTCGTCGTCCTTTGCCGAAGCGGCATCCCTTTACGGCTGGGTGCGTCCTGAAATCGATGAGTCTCCTGTCCTTGAGATTGAAGGAGGCGTTCATCCAGTTGTCGCCCTTCATCTTCCCAAGGGAGAGTTTGTTCCCAATGATATAAAAATCGGCTCTGAAAATGATTCGCTTCCTTCGTTCGCACTTATAACGGGGCCTAATATGGCTGGAAAAAGCACGTATCTTCGGGAAAATGCGCTCATAACGCTTCTTGCGCAGTCGGGAAGTTTTGTTCCGGCAAAAAAAGCGAAGGTCGGAATTGCGGACAGAATATTCTGCCGTGTCGGTGCAAGCGATAATCTTGCAAAAGGCGAATCTACTTTCCTTGTGGAGATGACTGAAACGGCGAACATACTGCGTTCCGCAACTTCCCGTTCGCTTGTCATAATGGATGAAGTCGGACGTGGAACTTCCACGGAAGACGGACTTTCAATCGCTTGGGCTGTAAGCGAATATCTTCTGAACCGCATAAAATGCCGAACGCTTTTTGCGACGCACTACCACGAACTTACACGGATGGAAAACGCATCTCTAAGGCTTTTATGCATGGACGTTCTTGAGGACAATGGAAGCGTAACTTTCCTTAGAAAAGTGAAAGAGGGCGCGTCCGAAAATTCCTATGGAATCCATGTTGCCCGCCTTGCCGGTGTTCCTTCCGAGGTCATCGAAAGGGCGAACATAATACTGAATCATATCCAGTCCGTGGCTGAAAACAAGCCCGTTCTGTCGGACATTCCCGAATTTGCTGCGACAAAAAAATCTTCTCCCGTTTCTCCCGGACTTTTCAGCGACGAGGAGATTATATTGGACGAAATCCTTTCTGCCGATCCTGACAACATGACCCCTCTTTCCGCCCTGCAGACAATACAGAGATGGAAAAAAGCGTTGAGCGGACTATAATTTTCCGTTTTCATTTCAGTTTTTTTGCTTTTTTTACTATGTATAAATGTGATGGATTTTTTGTTCAATTTGCGCCAATTTTTTCTTTCGGTATTCAGGATTTTTCTTTCGCCCGCAAAAAATAATCTTGATTGCGTTGTATGCGGAAAATGTTGCCGTTTTATTCCTGTCTGCAAAGAATGTCAAGAAAAATTTTTTGCGGTTCAGCCGATTGACGAAAATCTTTGCGAAAAATGCGGAAAAAAACTCATCTCGGAAAAAGGAAAATGCATGGAATGTAGGGGGCAGGGCGTTTTAGAAAATCTTGACCGTGCGTTCCCGATTTTTTCCTACAGGCTTTGGAACACCGACCTGCTTTTCAGATGGAAAATTTACGGGGAACGCTCTCTTTCGCCTTTTTTTTCAAGGATT
>CALHVG010000024.1 GCA_938039145.1 uncultured Treponema sp. | reverse complement strand
CTACACTTGAGCAAAATGTCTCACAAAATTTACAATAAAAACTAAGGACGGCAGGGTGTTCAGTCAGACTTACACTTTTACCATAAAGTCGAACTCCCCGCCGCCAAAACCCGAGGTTGTGATTGCAAAGTCAAGCGACTTACCTTCGCATTACGTGCTCTGTTTAAAGTTCGATTCCGCAGAAATGACAAAGACTGTTCCTGTCGGCTCAGGTTCCGTTCCCGTTCACAAGGATATTGAAAAAATCACAATAAACGGTTCCTCTTACTCGCTTTTATACAAAAGTGACAACTCCGACTTTGAAAAACCTGCAGAAACATCTTCTGTAGGCTCGTTTATAAGTTCCGGTTCCGTAATTTCCGTTATCAGCGCTGCTCCCGTTCCTACAGGCGCGTGGGTATTGTATTTAAAAACCGGGATGGAAGTGGAAAGCATAAATCCGAAGACTCCATATACTGTAGTCCTGCAAGACAAAGAAGGTGTTGTTTCGGACAGCGTTACTGCGGAATTAAAAGAGAAGTTTAAAGTCGAATTTGATACAAAAGGAGGCAGTGCGGTTCAGCCTCAATACATAGAAAACGGCGGAACGGCGGTAATGCCTTCGGCGCCTACAAAACCGGGATTTAACTTTGCCGGATGGTATAAAGACGATGCCTGTTCCGACGGCGAGGAATGGGATTTTGATAACCACACTGTAACAGGGAACATTAAGCTCTTTGCAAAATGGACATTTGCGGATGATACAAAATACACTGTTCGTCACTATATGGAAAATGTTGATGATGATGCTTATCAAAGCACTCCACGTGAGGAAAAAGAACATCACGGAACTACAAACTCGACCGTTTCTGCCGAAACTGTCAAAAAAGAGTATACGGGCTTTGTTTTTGACCACATTGAACCGGATTCTCCTACAATCAATGCGGACGGAAGCACTATTGTAAATGCGTATTACAAGCGCAAGATGATAAGCGTAACGTTCAATCTGAACGGCGGAAACATCGGCGGAAATACGGGCAATGTAACAAAAACGGGTAAATACGGCGCGGCGATTCCGGTTCCTTCTCCCGTAAGTACAGGTAAAACCCTGAGCGGCTGGAGCCCCGCTTTAGCGTCTTCGCCGACGTATCCGGAAGAAGATAAGTCATACACGGCACAGTGGAGTATAAACTCTTACAGCGTAACCTACCGCGTAGTAAACGGACAAGGTGGCTCTATAAAAGCCGATTCGGGCTCTTCGACAACAAGCAGCAGTACCGTTTCGGTTACACACGGTGCCAACGTAAACTTTACCGCAACGCCGGCTGAAGGCTGGGAAGTTGACCGCTGGAGCGGCAACGTAACGGTAACATCGCCAACCGACAAGAAAAAAGCAACTCTTTCCAATGTAATAGGCGCAAAAGAAGTAACGGTAGCCTTTGTTAGAAAGACCCACAACGTAAAGTTCAGCGTTGAAGGCGGAACGGGCGGAAAGCTTAAGGCCACATACAACGGAGCTGCTAAAACGGCAACCGGAAATACTGTGGAAACGCTAACCGTTAATAACGGCGGAACTGTAAGTTTTGAGGCGGTTCCGAATGAAGGCTATGAAGTTGAAAGGTGGAACGGTGTGTCTGCAAGTCCGTCTAACAGCACAAATGCAAGTCTTCCAAATGTAACGGGCGCAAGAGAAGTAAAGGTAAAGTTCAGACAAAAGGTATACACCGTAACCTACAAGGTAGAAGGCGGAGAGGGCGGCTCGATAAAAGCCGATTCGGGTTCTTCGACAACTGGCAGCGCCGGCGTTCAAGTTATACACGGAGGAAACGTAAGCTTTACCGCAACAGCTGCTGAAGGCTGGGAAATTTCAGGCTGGACGGTTTCTTCCGGTAATTTTTCATCTGGCGGCGGTACGGGCACAACGGCAATGATTTCGAACGTAACAGACAATATAACCGTAAAGGTTACATTTAAACCCGGTGTATTCGATTTGGCAGGCGGAGACGATGCATGGAAAAAACTTAGAGAAGAAGCGGCAAAAAAGAAAGGCGCCCATACAATCACTATAAGCGGGGAAATAAAGGCAACGAACGCCCCGGGCAATAACGGAAAAATTAGTATCGGCAGAGACCTTATTATTAAGAGCAGCGGCTCTTCCGCCTCTTTGAATGCAGACGGCAAGTCGGGTATTTTTAATGTGGACAAAAATCTCACCCTTGAAAATATAACGCTTAAAAACGGCACAGAACCCGGAGACCGCACAGGCGCCGGCGCATACGTAAACAGCGGGGTTACACTCACTATGAAAGGCTCAAGCGCTATCACCGGCTGCTCGGCGCACAAAGGCGGCGGCGTGTACGTAAACGGAGGCACGCTCATTATGCAGGACTCAAGCACTATCTCCGGCTGCACAGCGGCCGATAAGGGCGGCGGTGTATACGTGAGCGGAACATTCAATATGAGCGGCAACGCTTCAGTCGACCAAAACAACGACGTATATTTGGAATCCGGCAAAAGCATTAACATAACCGGCACATTGGTGAACCGCCCCGCCGCAAAGATAACGCCTAACGAATATAGCGACGGCAGAATCCTTGCAACGGGCAGTGCCGAAAAAGAGAACTTTACGGTAACTCCGGAAAACGGCAACAAATTCCGGCGGTACAAAAAGAAGGACGGGGTAGTAAAGTTTGTAAGGGGAAAAATGACGGTTAAAATTGAAAACTTTATCAGTGTAGAAGAGCATGATAGCACTACAGATGCAGAGTATTTCTGGACAATGACAGCCGGTAATGAAAATATACACGTTCTGGATAGAAATAATGCGTGGAAACCTAAAAAAAATGGGGCAGTATATGAAATAAACCGAAGCAAGGATTTTTTTATTTATTTCCTTATATACAAGGCGGTAGAGGTTAAGTTCCATATAGAGGAAAAGGATAAAAGTTCTGGTGATGACGTTATTGCAGATGTAACTAAAAATTGTACGTACAATTTCATGGATGATAAGTGGAAATTCGAGGGACGAGACATATATATTAATTCTGAAGAAAGTTTTAGGCTTCAATTCCGCGGCTCAGGTGAGGGCGATGTAGATGTTGAGCTTAAAATAAGCTGGAAAGATGATTAGTATAGTCAGGATGGGCATATACGGGCATCGTTAATTCGAGCCCGTTTATGTGTCCATCCTAAAACTCTAAACCTTGTATGTTTTGCGCACAGTCGCTTTTACATTTCAGAATTTATATTGACAATCACTGAATCTGTTGTATCATTTTTTATACGTATTCTTTAAGGTTTATAATATAGCTATCAGGAATAAGACGGGGGCTGTTCGGTGAATAAGTTGAAAGACAACACTATGAATTTCATCATAAAGGAAAGCACGTCTCTTTTCCTTAAAGATTCTATAATGAATGTTACGATGTCCGACATAGCAAAGCAGGTTGGAATCGGGGAAGCGACCCTATACCGTTATTTCAAAAAAAAGCAGAACATCGTAATAAAGGTTTCGGCAAACTTTGCTAAAGAGATTTTTGAATATTATTTTGACTTTGACGAAAAGATTTCCGGTGCAAGGCAGCTTGAAGCGTTCTACATGGTGTTTCCTAAACTTTTTGCTTCCCACCCTGAATATTTCAGATTTGTAAATCAGCTTGACGCGTATCTTCTTATGGAAGCCGACACGGTTCTTCAAGAATACGAGGACAGAGTAAAACAGTTCTACGAAGTTTACACTAAGGCGTACGAAAAAGGACGCTACGACGGCACCGTTTACGAAATAGAAGATTTGAGAACATTTTATTATGCGACAACACATTCGCTTTTGAATCTGTGTAAATATCTTTCAAAACCCGCCGTTCTTTCGCAGGATCAGGAAATCGACAGAAAAAAAGAGATAGAGCAGCTTGTAAGCCTTATTCTGAATGCGCTAAAAAAATAAGGACAAAGATATGTACATTGTTTATAAAGTTTCCGGCTGCGCTAAAGTAACGGAAAAAAGCAACGAAGACTTGGAGCTGATTTTTTCCACGGAGGAAAACAGAACAAAGGTCGAAGTAAAAGCAAAAGCGGACATTAATCTTGTTGCCGCCGTTCAGGAGATTTTTCACGCTTACCGAAAAGATGACCTTTTTTTTGTGAACGGCTATCAGTCGTGGACGGACAGTTTTGAGTACGGATATAACAATCGGCTGAAGGATGCAAAAAGCATTTTCCCTCCGATAAAAAATACGTTTGCACTTTTGCAGTACGGGGATTCGTATTTTTACGAGTACAAAAAAAATGCCTTTCACGGATACGACGTAAGTTACATAAAGGGTAAAAATCCGCTTTTTATCGGGAACCTGAACTATAAAACAGCCTATCTTATAATAGAACATCATAAAAAAAAGAATTTTCTTCTTTTGAAAAGCGATGTTGAAAATATTCGGCTTGAGGCGGGAAAGAACACGCTTGTTTTTGATTACGTTATTTCGAACGAAATCGAAAAAGGCATGGAAATGTATTTCAGTTTTTTCAAGAAACCTTCCACAAAAAAACTTTTCGGCTATACAAGCTGGTACAACCATTATCAGAATATAAACGAAAATATAATTGAAAAAGCACTTGAGTATTCTTCGCCCGATTTTGAGCTTTTTCAGATTGATGACGGCTACGAAACTTATGTCGGCGATTGGCTTGATGTTGATTCAAAAAAATTCCCGAACGGGCTTAAACCGCTTGTAGAAAAAATCCACAGTAAAGGCATGAAGGCAGGAATATGGCTTGCGCCTTTTGCTGCTGAAAAAAAATCGAACGTGTTCAAAGCCCACCCTGAATGGTTTGTCAGCAAAAAGAACGGAAAGCCGTTGAAAGCCGGTGCAAACTGGAGCGGTTTTTATGCGCTAAATCTTGATGTTCCGGATGCGGTTTCGTACATAAAAAAGTTTCTTTCTTTCTATCTTGATTTGGGCTTTGATTTTTTCAAACTGGATTTTCTTTATGCGATAAATCTTGTTCCTCTCAAAGGGCTTTCAAGGGCGCAGACTGCCCAAAAGGCATATTCTTTGTTGAGGAGCATTCTTGGGGAAAAACTGATTCTTGGCTGCGGTGCAGTACCGTCCAATTCCTGCGAGGTTTTCGACTATCTTAGAATCGGTCCTGATGTCTCGCTCATGTTCGACGATGTATGGTACATGAGGCATCTTCATCGTGAAAGAATTTCCACGAAAATCACTATTCGGAACACAATCTACAGAAGTTTTTTTAACGGAAGGGCATTTTTGAACGATCCGGACGTGTTCGTTCTTCGGGACGAGAACGTAAAACTTTCGCCCGAACAGAAAAAAGCCTTGGTTACGATAAACGCGCTTTTTGGAAGCCTTTTTCTTACGAGCGACAATCCTGCTTCTTACGGCACGGAACAGAAAAAGGTTTTGCAAGAGGCTTTGAATCTTTTCAGAAATGGGAATGCAATCGGATTTCGGACAAAGAAAAATTCTATCGAAATTGATTATGAACTGGACGGAAAAAAGACTTCTGTCCTGTACGACATCGAAAAAGGCGTTTTGCATGAACTTTAAAAATGCAAGACCTTGGCGCATATTCGGAGAAAATGTTTACGGAAAACTAAGAATCTTTGGAGATAATGCATGAATATCGACGAAATCAGAAAAACAATCGAAAGCGGCGGATTGGACGGAAAACTAAAGAGCCTTTATGTCGATGCGGACATGATTTTTGCCCAAAGAAAGCGATTTTTGGGAATCCTTGCGCAGTTTGAAAAAAACTTTTCTTCAAAAGATGTGTCTATTTTTTCAAGTCCGGGGCGAAGCGAAATTTCAGGAAACCATACAGACCATCAGCACGGAATGGCTGTTGCCGCTGCCGTAAACATGGACGTTTTGTGCGTAGCGGCAAAAAACAGTTCTCATACGGTGTGCGTAATCTCGGAAGGCTATGAGCCGTTCCGCATAGACTCAAGGTATCTTGAGATTGTTAAGCAGGAAGAAGGAACTACGGTCGCCCTCATAAAGGGAATTCTTTCCGGAATGAAGGAAAACGGCTTTGAAATCGGCGGCTTTGACTGCTACATGACAAGCAGCGTTCTTCAAGGTTCGGGACTTTCGTCTTCCGCCGCATTCGAGAACGCCGTCGGAACTATTGTGAATTATTTTTTCAACGGCGGAAAAATACATCCTACGGAAATCGCAAAAATCTCCAAATTCGCAGAGAACGTATATTTTGGAAAGCCTTCAGGTCTTTTGGATCAGATTGCAAGCAGCACCGGAGGGCTTATCACCATTGATTTTAAAGACCCCGAAAATCCGCTTGTGAAAAAAATCGATGTAGATTTCGAGCGCTTCGGTTCTACGCTCTGTATCGTTGACACTAAGGGAAGTCATGCAGACCTTACGGACGAATATGCCGCCATTCCAAAAGAGATGAAAACGGTCGCATCTTTTTTCAAAAAAACGCATTTAAGGAATGTGGATTCATACGATTTTTATGAGAACATCGCAGAACTTCGGAAAACCTGCTCCGACAGGGCTATATTGAGGGCGATACATTTTTTTACCGAGGAAGAAAACGTTTCTAGTATTTCCGATTGCCTTGAAAAAAACGATTTTGAAGGCTTTCTTCATTTTATAAAAAAATCGGGAAACAGTTCTTTCAAGTTCCTGCAGAACATATATTCAACAAAGCACCCTGAAATCCAAAACATTTCCCTTGCCCTTGCGCTAAGCGAGCATCTGCTTGAAGACGGAAATGGTGTCGCACGGGTTCACGGAGGCGGTTTTGCAGGAACTATACAGGCTTTCGTCAAAAATGATTTTGTCCCGACTTACAGGGAAAACATCGAGGCAGTTTTTGACAAAGGCTCCTGCCATACACTAAAGATAAGACCGTGCGGCAGCGTAAATGTCATATGATTACAAAGACTTTCAGGAGAAACAGCATGAATCTTACCGAAGGAATCTACAGGCTTATATCGTACGGACTTGATACGGCTTTAATCGAAGACAAGGACATTTCATATTGCAAGAACCGTTTTTTTGAACTGTTCGGGATTGGCGGACCTGAAAGCGGCTTTGAGGTTTTTAAAAAGACTTTTGAAAGTTCAGATTCCCTTGAAGAAATCGTGGATTTTCTTTGCAACATTGCATATGAAAAAGGTCTTATAAAGCAGAACACTGTCGCTTTCAGGGACATTTTCGACGCAAAAATTATGGATATTCTTATGCCCAGACCTTCCGAAGTCCAAAGGCTGTTTTGGGAAAAGTACGCTGTCTCTCCAAAAGAGGCGACAGACTACTACTACAGGCAGAGCCGCGATTCAAACTATATAAAGACTTACAGGGTCAAAAAGGACATAAGCTGGAAGCACGAGACGGAATTCGGAGATTTGGACATTACTATAAACCTCTCGAAGCCCGAAAAAGATCCAAGGGATATAGCCCTTGCAAAAACCGAAAAAAAGGCGACATATCCAAGATGTCTTTTATGCCCTGAAAACGAAGGCTACGCAGGTAGGCTTGACCACCCTGCAAGGAACAACATTCGCCTTATTCCTTTGGTTCTTGACGGGGAAGAATGGTTCCTTCAATATTCTCCGTACGTCTATTACAACGAGCATTGCATTGTGCTGAACAGCGCGCACACGCCGATGACAATCAACGCTTCGACATTCAAAAAACTTCTTGATTTTTTGGATATTTTTCCGCATTACATAATAGGCTCTAACGCCGACCTTCCGATTGTGGGCGGTTCAATCCTTGCCCACGAGCATTTTCAGGGCGGCTCGTATACTTTTGCATTGAACAAAGCCCCGTTCCTGAAAGAATTTTCCGTAAAAGGATTCGATGATGTTCGTTCGGGAATTGTAAAATGGCCGATGAGCGTAATCCGCCTTGTCTCAAAAAACAGGAACAGCATAATGGAACTTGCAAGCCATATTCTTTCAGTCTGGAAAAACCATACGGACAAAGAATCATTCGTCTTTTCCGAGACGGACGGAATTCCTCACAACACGATAACACCCATCGCATCACTGTGCGATGATGGCTATGTGCTTGATCTTGTTTTAAGGAACAACATCACGACGGAAGAGCATCCGCTTGGAGTGTATCATCCTCACAAGGAACTCCACCACATAAAAAAGGAAAATATCGGTCTTATCGAGGTCATGGGACTTGCGATTCTTCCAAGCCGCCTAAAATCCGAGATGGAAAAAGTGAAATCCTCAATTCTTGAAGGAATCGATGTGGAATCCGTTCCCGAAATAAAAGCACATTCCGAATGGGTTAAAAACTTTCTTCCCAAATACAAAAAATCCGACCTTTCGCCTGAAAACATCGATGGAATCCTGAAGGCGGAGATTGGAAATGTGTTTCTAAAAGTTCTTTGGGACGCAGGAGTATACAAGCAGACGGAAGAGGGGATAAAAGGATTCGAGCGTTTCCTTAATGTTTTATAGGATTTTCCATCGCAAGAGGAAAAAAACGGCTCTCGAAAAACTAAGCGGCTTTTGCACTGAAGACTTGGATTTTGTTTTTATGAGCTGCTTTCATTGTTTTTATGAAAATGCTAGACTGAAAGCATATATTTAGCTCGGCGAGCAAAAAACGGAGGAATCGTCATGTCAGAGTTAGGTGTTGTTGAAGATACGCTTTTTATTCCCATGCTTGGAAGAATCTATGCAAGTGAAAAATGCCCCGCTATTCTTTATGATAAAAAGGCACTTTCTTTAAAAGACAAGCTTCCTTCCGGCATGATAGAAAACGACGGGCAGACGCAGTACACTCTTCTTGCGTCGGCGTCTCGTTCTTCAAATATGGATAGATACATAAAAAACTTTCTGGAACGTAAGCCGAACGCCTGCGTGGTTCAGCTGGGCTGTGGGCTTGAGACAACGTTCAACAGAAACGACAACGAAAAAACTCGCTGGTACGATGTCGATTTACCCGATGTTATTGAATACAGGAAAACTTTGCTTCCGGAATCTGAACGGGAAATCTACCTTAAAGGAGACGCTTTCTCGGATTTTTGGATAAAGGAAGTTCGTTCCAAGGAAAACGATGCTCCAATCCTTGTTACGGCAAGCGGACTTTTCTATTATTTTGAGGAAGAAAAAGTCGTTTCGCTTTTAAGAATGCTGGCTTCTTACGGCGACATAGAAGTCGTCTTCGATACTGTGAACAAAAGCGGCATGAACATGATGCGGAAAAAATACATGAAGCAGGTGGGACATGAGGATGCAAAAATGTTTTTTTATGTCGATTCCGCCTCGGAGCTTGCAGCAAAAATAGGAAAAAACGTAAAAGTCCTTTCGGAAGAAGGCTATTACAAATATATCGACAAATCGGGCGTAAAGATTTTCACAAAAATCAGCATGCTTGTTTCCGACCGGCTTAATATGGTGAAGATGGTGCATTTGTCTCTAAAAAAATAGCGTTCGATTTTTCATTTTTGCTTGGATTTTACGCAAGACAATGCGCAGACTTTTTTTATTCCCTCTAATGTGATAAAATCCTTCTTGTGAAATCCGTGAAATTTCTTGTTTTTTTTCTGATTTTATCGATTCCGTCCGCTTTATTGATTTCCTGTTCGCAGGGGCATAGTTCGGAAATTGTATATCTGAACGAAGACACGCTCCGTTCCCTTACCGAAGAGAAGGAGAGGAATCTTGTGTGGACGAGGGAGCTGGAGAGCGTCCGCCTTCTTAGGGATATTTCGAAAAATAAAGCCGTTGACGAAAATTCTAAACTTTCGCCCGTTATGCTTTGTGCGGTGCATGGCGACTATCTTCCCGACCCGATTTACCCTGAACTTCCGGGCTTCGGAAGCCTTGACACATCCTCGCTTTCAAAAGAGCACAGGGCTTTTTTTGATGAGTTTTCCGAGCAGATTTCAATGTGGAAGTTCCCGGAAGAAAAAGTCGAGAAAAATTCTCTGTTTTTCCTTGCGCTTTTCAAGTCTGATGTGGAAAACGGCTGGAAGGATTTTTTCGGAACAAATTTTCCGTTGGAAGAAAAAAACGAATCCCAAAAAACTGATAAAAAAGAGGCAAGGCTTTTTACGTCCTGGCTTTACGGAAAACCTTTTGTGGACGAGGATTCCATCCTTGTTCCGGTGCGTTTTTTCTGCGCCGAAGGAAGCGTGGATGTAAGGCTTTGCTCGTCAAAGGAAAAACCGATTATAGACCAAATAGCCGTCATAAAATGGAACGGAAAATAGAAAGGGGGGCTTTCCATGGAAAAAAAAGTTCTTTCAGGAATCGAAAGGGAACTGGTTCTTCAATATCTTATCGATGGAAACGTTCCCGTAACCGTTACTCCGCTTGAGGAAAACGGAATTTCCCCGTCGGAATCGGAAACTATCCGTCCTCTTTCTTCGGTGGTTTTTCCCGTTGCTATAAAGTCCGAGCAGATTTCCGTTCTAAAAGAAGGCATAATCCTTTTGATGAACGTTCCCAAAAATGTTGAGGCTTTTCTGGGAAAAAAAGTTAAGGTTGAATTTTATTTTAACAGCGTGGGGCTTTTTTTTGTTTCGGAGATGAAAAAAGTAAGTTCAGGGCCTGCGTTGGTCGTTCCTAAGGAGATAAGCCGAATTGAAGACGTTCCCGTGGAACAAAAATACGATTTTTCCGCAAAATTTTATACTTCTGAAAACGAGGAGGATTCGTTTCTTTCGTGCCTTCCCGCTGAAGGTTTTCAGTTTTTTGTTCGTCCCGCATGGAACTCGATTCCGCTTGAAAGGCAGGAAGAAGCAAAGTCTTATCTTGAAAAGTTTGTGCTTGAGGCAAAGAAGACGGGAAGGGCGGGGAACGGAATTCAGCTGGTGAATGTATGCCGTTATTTGGTCGATGAGGGAAAAAAGGCGGTTGTCGCAAAGAAAGACAGGCTCAATCTTGATATTGTATTTTTGAACCACGAGCGGCTTGTCCTTGGGCTTTTGAAAAACGATTCGGTTTCGATTTGCGCAGGCGATGAGTATTGGATAAAAATTTCGTTCGTTCTAAGAGCCTCTGTAGCCATGACACGTGACATAAGGGTTCGAATAAAGGCGGATTCCATTTACGAGGACGAAAACGGAAAAAAGATATGCGCCGACTGCACCTACATTGATTTGAAGGAAGAGGACGTAAGATTCCTCTATGAAAAGGCGACCAGTCTGCTTTTTATATAGGCGTTAAATCCTAGGCTCTACGATTTTTCCGTCCCGGATTTCTTTTGGGTATACGACAATCTTCAGTTTCTTTTCAAGCCTTGAAAATGCGTTCAGTTCGAATTCGTCGCCTATGACAATGTTCACGCCTTTTTTCCCGGCGCGGGCTGTCCTTCCTGCCCTGTGGATAAAAAAATCTTCGTCTTCGGGAAAATCCAGCTGAACTATGTGCGTGATTCCTTGAATATCAAGCCCTCTTGCGCTTAGGTCGCTTGTGATAAGGATTTTTTCTTTTCCGCTTCGGAATCTGTCTATTGCGGCTTTTCTTAGTTGTTTGTCCGTTTTTGCGTGCAAAGCCGCGCAGCCTATTTTTTTGAACATAAGCCTTTCTTTTATTTTTTCGACCTGATCAAGGCGGGATGTGAATACAAGGATTTTTTCAAATTCTGTCACCCGTATAAGCCTTATAAGGACATCGATTTTGTTTCTGCTTTCGGCGTAAAAAGCCCAGTGGCTTATGTTTTTTGAAAGCACGTTTTCGTCGGGAAGAACAACGAATTTTGCATCCAGGAAGAAGTTTTTTGTCTTTTCGCAAACGGTTGCCGTGCAGGCGATTTTCTGCGATTCAGCCGGAACGATATCCGTAAGCGCCTTTGTTTCATCAAAAACTTCCTTTTTTAAAAGCCTGTCAATTTCGTCAAAAACAACAAATTTTATTCCCTGCGTCTTGAGTTTTTTTAGCCTTATAAGTTCCACCAGGCGGGCAGGCGTTCCGACGACAATTTCAGGTTTTTCCTTTAGGGCTTCCGTCTGCCTTTTTATGGGGGCTCCTCCAATCAGCAGTGCGGCTTTAAAATCGCTGAAAGTCTGAACCGTCTGTTTTATTTGGGATGCAAGTTCGAATGTAGGCGCACATATCAAAACTTCTGCGCTCTTTTCGGGGTTCTTTTCGGAACTGAGCTTTTCAAATATCGGAAGAAGGTATGCGAGTGTTTTTCCTGTTCCGGTTTCGGACTGAAAGACAGTGTTTTTTCCCTCTCTGATTACAGGAATTACTTCTTCCTGAACTTTTGCGGGGATCGTGATGTTCTGCGATTCAAGTTTTTGAAGAAAAATTTCCGGGAGCGTAGAAAAAATGTTAGCCATTTACGAAGTATGGCATGAAAAACATCTAAGTTCAACACGGATTTTTTTTACAATTTCTTCCTGATTTTTGAACGTTTTTCGGATATTTGCGAATATTGACAAATAACAGTAAATATTACAAACTCTGTCAGTTATTTTCAATAAAAATGTAAATACGAGGTGCGCTATGATTGATGACATTCTGACTATCGAAGAAGTTGCAAAATATCTTAGAGTTTCCGAAAGAACTGTCTACGATTGGGCGCAGAAAGGCGAGATTCCTGCGGGAAAAATCGGAACGGTGTGGCGCTTTAAAAAATCCGAAGTTGAAAACTGGGTGAACGAGCGGCTTTCTTCGGGCTACAGCGCAAGAAAGTCGGATACCACTATCGACGTAAATAAGATTCTTTCTCCGAATCGGGTAGTTTTTATAAATCAGCCTTCAAAACAGGATGCCTTAACAACTCTTGCGGGCGTTCTTGCCGCGGCACCTCAGGTAAAAAGGGCGGACGAACTTTTGAACGAAATTTTAAAACGCGAAGACCTTATGTCGACTGCTATCGGACGGGGAATTGCGATTCCGCACGTGCGCCTTTCATCCGTTACCGACCTTGTAATGGCGGTCGGCGTGTGCAAGACTCCCGTTATGGATTTTCAAACGCTCGACGACAAACCGGTAAACCTTCTTATAATGATTGCGGCGGCGTACAACCAGCACACATATTATCTGAAAACGCTTTCGTATTTCAGCGCAAAACTGAAAAATCAGGATTTTAGAGAAAGCATAGTGAATGCGGTTAACGAGGAAGAGGCGTACAGATTTTTCTGCCATCAGACCGCTCTTTGATAGCCTTGATTTATAAAATCGGATTTGCTTATTCCGCTTTTATAAAATAACGGCTTCAGCGGAATAAGCGTTATTTTGTACGTAATCTTAATTTTCAGTTTTTGCTTAAGAAAACCGGACAAGATTCATGTATTCCGGAAGTTCTATGGAAATCTGCATTTGTTTTCCGTTAACAGGAATCGTAAGTTTTTGTGCGCACAAAAGAAGTTTTTTTACTCCAAGATTTTTCTTAAAAAGTTTGTTTATTCTGAAATTTCCGTGCTTATCGTCGCCCAGCACGGGAACGCCCTCTTTTGAAAGATGGATTCGTATCTGGTGCATTCGTCCGGTGTCGAGTTTAAGATGCACTTTTGAAAGCACGATTTTTTCGCCGTCAAATTCGTATTCTTTTTCGCCCAGAACGTTAAAGTGCGTCCTTGCGCGTTTTTCTTCTCCGTGCTGAACCACAGTTGTATCAATTGTTCCGCTCGGCTTTTTAAAACGCCCTGAACATATCGCCGCATATTCTTTTGAAACGCTTTTTCCGCCTATAAGTTTTGTCCATTTTGCGGCGTGGAACGCTGATTTTGCAACAATCAAAAGTCCTGCGGTGTCCATGTCAAGCCTGTGAACAAGATAAATCGGATATCCGAGTTGAATCGGAAGCTCTTTGTCCAAGGGATGCGATATTCCCTTTCCGCCCTGCTCGGCAATTCCGGAAGGCTTATTTATCACAAGAATTTCTTCGTTTTCAAAAACGATTTCTATTTCAGTCATTTCCAGAAAGGATTTTACGCTTTTTGTGTTCATTTTTGCAATAAGGATTTACAATTTATGCCGAGGATTTTATTATGGAACAAAAATCTTATGCATGCGTATTTTTATTTATACGAAAGTCCGCACAATCGTAAGATGTTCCGCCTTTTGCACGGAAAGCGTTCCGTTTTTGGAGAATATTTTTTTGAAAAAACTTTTTTTATCACTGTCTTTGATTTTTTCGTTTGTTTTGTGTGCTTCCGTGTTTTCCGAGGAAGTGCTTGACAGCTATTTCGGCTATTCACTTGACGTTCCTGAAGGATTTTCGGTTGTGGAGCACACCCCCGACGGAATGAGCTATCTTTTTAAGCACGGGAACGCGCCCGTTTTTCTTCTTTTAAAAATCTACACTGGAAAAAACGCTTCTTCCGCTTCGGAATGTTTTGACCTTGCTATGTCAAAACTTGGCGGAAAATACGAAAGCGATAAAATTTTATGGCGGAATGTTCCGTGCGTTGTCTCCATGTTCGATGTCAGGCTTCCGGGAAACAGCGAGGATTCCAAGGGCTGGGGGGTGGGTGTTCTCCTTCCTGAAAAAGATGCGGTTCTTGTGCTTTTAAGCTACACGGAGTCAAGCAATTTTGATTCCTGGCAGCAGTTTATTCTTTCCACGCTGAATTCGCTTTCCGTTGATACCGGAAGTTTTACCGCTCCCGGAATAATCGCAAGCTACGCCTATCCTGATAGCGGAGAGGTTTCTGCAACTCTTGAAATTGCTTCCCATCCGATTCGTACACGCTTCGGAAAAGATGATGCGGAAGCTTCCAGATTCGTGCGGGACATGGAATTTTCCGTGTTCAGCCTTTATGTGAACCACCCCAAATGGAAAGAGGCGTGGATTCGTTATTACAGGGCTGTTTTCAGGGATTCTGTTGGAAGGCTTAAAAAAGCTTCGTTTGACATTTATTCGGCTCTTTATTCTGACTGCGAAATGAAGAATCCGAAAAATCCCATGGTAGCGATGAACGAAATCCTTCTTGGCTGGGTTCAGTCCATGCCGTATGCAAGGGAAACTTCCGACGCAAGAAACACTGATTTTACAGACCTTGTGTCTGCCCTTCAGGGAAAAGAAAGCGACTGCGATTCCAGAAGCCTTCTTATGTGCGCTCTTCTTAGGTCGATGGGCGCGGATACGGCGTTTTTTGTGAGCCGCGAATATTCCCATGCGGTATACGGCATTTTGCTTGAGGTTCCGGGCGCAAAAATATCCGTGGACGGAAAAGCCTATCTTTTAAACGAGACCACAGCCAAAGGTGTCGCGCCGGGGCTTATCGAGCAAAGCCAGAGCCAGACGGAAAAATGGATTCCCGTGACGTTCAAATAAAAAGACGCTATATTTAATCCATGATCGTAATCGACTGGCAGAAACTTTCTTGTGTGGAACACAGTTTTTTCGAGTGCGGAACGGCTCTTTCGATAGGCTCGTTCGACGGTCCCCACCTCGGGCATTTTTCGATTTTCGAAAAAATTCTTTCATATTCAAAAAAATACGGAACAAGAAGCGGAATCGTTACTTTTGAAAAATCACTGGCTTCCGTTCGGCAGGGAAAGGATTACGGCGGAGACATAGCAAGCCTTGAGGAACGGGTTCAAGTTTTTGAGGAACTGGGCTTTGATTTTGTGGTGATTGTCCGCTTTGAAAGAAATTTTTCGATGCTTGGCGGAGAGGATTTTTTCACTATTTTAAAAGAGACCTTTAATCTTTCGCTTGTGGTCGAAGGCGAGGATTTCAGGTGCGGACACAACGGTTCGTTCGCAAGAGCGGAAATCGAAGCTTTTTGCGCCGAAAACGGAATAGAATCGGTTTTTGTTCCGCTGGTAACTGTGGACGGAAAGCGTGTCAGTTCCAGCATGATACGGGAACTTTTGAAAAAAAACTTTACAAAAAAGGCGAAAAGCCTTCTTGAAAGAAAAAGCATTTTCCGTTCTGAAAGTGCGGACGATTGATTAACAATCGTTTATTCAATAGAATAGTGAAGCCTTTTACTACGGAAGTATTCTTGAGATTTTTCCTCTTTAACTCCAGGAACGACCGACAGGATTTCCGCATATTTGGCGAATATTTTCAAGGAGTATGTCGAATGGCACTTACAAAAGAAACGACTTCTTCAATCGTATCGAAATTCGGTGCGAAGGAAGGAGACACTGGTAACGTCAAGGTTCAGGTTGCTCTTCTTACTGAGAGAATAAAGCAGCTTACGGAACACGTTAAAAAATTCAACAAGGATTCCGGGGCAAAGCGCGCCCTTCTGAAGGTTGTAGGTCAGCGCCGGAAACTGCTGAAATATTATGAGCGCACGGATCTTGAAGGATATCGTATGTTCATAAAGGAACTTGGACTTAGAAAATAGTCTGTTACATGGAAAAAGCCTGTTGCCTTACATCGTGGTGGCACAGGCTTTTTTATGTCCGCCGCGATGCATCGCGCAAGGTTTCAGTCTGCCACGATGAGACTCGGATAAGGCACATATTCAGAAGAATCTATGTCTTGTCGGTGTCCTGTCGATGGCTTTGATTCTCCAAGCGATGAAAAAGAAAGAATACGACACTAAGGAAAAGGAAAAATGTCAGAAGTAACACGAGTAACTTACAGACTTGGGGATTCCGATCTCATTCTTGAGACGGGAAGAATCGGAAAGCAGGCGAACGGTTGCGTCTTCGCCCAGTGGGGTGGTGCGGTAATAATCGCCACAATTTGTGCGTCAAGCACTGTCACGGAAGGTCAGGACTTTGTGCCTGTTACCGTTGAATACAACGAGAAATTTTATGCCGCAGGAAAGATTCCAGGCGGTTTTGTAAAGCGGGAGGGACGACCTAAGGACAAGGAAATTCTTGTAAGCCGTCTTATTGACCGTCCGATGAGACCTCTTTTTGAGCCGTCTTTCGGCCATGAACTTCAGATTGTCCCGACCTGCGTTTCTGCCGACGGAATTCACACGCAAGACATTCTTGCGGTGATAGCAGCTTCGGCGGCGACTTCCATATCGGACATTCCGTTTCATGGTCCTGTCGCGGCATGCCGAGTGGGATTTTTGAACGGGAAATACATAATAAATCCTACTTTCAAGGAAATCGAAGAATCCGACATGGAGATTGTCGTTGCCGGCACAAAGGACGGTTTTACGATGGTCGAAGGCGGAGCGAAGGAAGTTTCCGAGGATGTGATGCTTGGAGCTCTTGCCGAGGCTGACAAGTTCATAAAAGAAATGTGCAAACTTCAGGAGGAACTTGTTTCAAAATGCGGAAAAGCGAAACTTCCGCTTAATCCTCTTGATGTTACCCTTGAAAACGCTGAGGCGATTGAAAGCGAAGCGACTCCGCTTTTGAAGGCAGCCTGTTTTCAGGACGGAAAAATGAACCGGGGAAAATCCATTTCCGAAGCCATAAGAAAGATTGGAGAAAATCACGCAGAGCAGCTGGAAGATCCGGTTCAGGCAAGGCTTTTTGCGTCCCTCATGGACGACATTCAGTTCAAACTGCTTAGAAGATCAATCCTTGACGAAGGAATCCGAATCGATGGACGAAAGACCGACGAGATTCGCCCGATTGAATGCGAGGTGAACGTTCTTCCGACTCCGCACGGCTCTGCGCTTTTTACTCGCGGCGAAACACAGTCGCTTGCGGTCTGTACTTTGGGAACCGCCCTTGATGAGCAGGCGACCGATGACATCGATGGAAACCGGAGCGAGCATTTCATTCTGCATTACAATTTCCCGCCGTATTCCGTGGGCGAGACAGGTCGTCTTACCACAGGTCGCCGCGAAATAGGTCATGGAAATCTTGCCAGACGATCGCTTGCCGCCATGGTTCCAACAAGGGAAGAATTTCCTTATACAGTACGAGTGGTTTCAGAGATTATGGAATCAAACGGTTCTTCTTCCCAAGCTTCCACATGTGGTGGATGCCTTGCGATGCTTGCAGCCGGTGTTCCTATGAAGAAGATGGTCGCAGGAATCGCCATGGGACTTATAACCGAAGGCGATGACAGCGATCCTTACAAGCGGTACAGCATCCTTTCCGACATTCTTGGCGAGGAAGACCATCTTGGCGACATGGACTTCAAGGTTGCCGGCACAAAAGAAGGCATCACAGGATTCCAGATGGACATAAAGATAGCCGGAGTTACCACTGAAATCATGAAGAAGGCTCTTGAGCAGGCTCGCATAGGACGGCTTCATATCCTTTCCATCATGGAAAAGACAATTAATAAGCCTGCTCCTTTGAGTCCTCGTGTTCCTCAGATTCTTACAATGAAGATACCGGTCGATAAAATTGGTGCACTTATAGGTCCAGGCGGAAAGAATATAAAAGCGCTATGTGCACAGTACGATGTAACTATAAACACGGATGACGATGGAACTGTAACGATATACGGCAAGACCGGAATCGGAGCTGAGGATGCCAAGAAAGCGATAAAAGGAATCACGGAAGACCCCGAGGTCGGAACGATTTATCAGGGAACTGTAAAACGCATAATGGACTTCGGTGCGTTCGTTGAGATTCTTCCCGGAAAAGAAGGTCTTTGCCATATCTCAAAACTTTCAAGGCAGCGGGTTGAAAAAGTAACGGACGTCCTAAAAGAAGGGCAGGTTATTCCTGTAAAACTCCTTGAGGTTGACAAGATGGGACGTCTGAACCTTTCATACATTGATGCACTGTAAAAAAGGCGCTCTTCCTGTGCTTTTGCTTAGCACAAGAAGAGCGTTTTTACACGCCGCAATGTTTTAAAGTTCGGAAAATAATTTTTAAGAATCTGTGTAAAAATACTTTCTATCCTGCGTTTGCATATTGACACAGATTTCTGTTTGGTATATATTACCAAACATCACGCCGCAGTAGCTCAGTTGGTAGAGCGCCGGACTGAAAATCCGTATGTCGTTGGTTCGATTCCAACCTGTGGCAAAAAGGACTTCCTTATGGAAGTCCTTTTTTGTTTTAAAGACCGATGTTCTTAAATAGTGCACCCTCCGGTAAAAACATCCTGTTATGCAATATACAAAATTACGGAAGACGTTCACTGAACAAACGTATTGGAGAAAGCGCCGTTGCGGTTATCTTTGCGCATACCGAATAAATGCAAGGCGTGCGTTTTATAAATAAATAATTTTAATCGATACAAAATAAAAAAGGCTGAACGGAAAGCCGCTAAAAGACTTTCTGTTCAGCCCCTTATGTGCGTGTGTGCGCCGCATATAAAATCCCGTGTGCGCAAGCTCAAAGCCGGCTGCACACACGAGCAAAAATACTAGTTATCCGCAGCAAACCAATCCGGATTTGCACCCATGCCTTCTGCAGCGTTCTTGTAAGCAGCCAAATGTGCGCTCGGCACTTTTATGCTGCCGTCAGTTAAACTTGTGCAGTTAAAAAAGGCACTGCCATTTTGGGCAGGAACGGCGCATTTCAGCGTTACGGATGTTATTTTAGAGCAGTTTGCAAAGCAGCTGCTTATATTCTTAACGCCGTTCGGAATATTGGGAGCTTTAGTAAGGCTTTTGCAGTTGTAAAAGCAGTAGCTCACACCCTTAAGTCCGTTTGGAACGGTTGGAGGTTGAATAAGGCTTTCGCAGTTGGAAAAGCTGTTAATCATGAATTCAACGCCGTTCGGAATATTCGGAGCTTGAATAAGGTTTTTGCAGCCGAAAAAGCAGTGGTGTATATCCTCAACGCTATTCGGAATTTCGGGAACTTTAATAAGGCTTTCACACCCGTAAAAGCAGCCGGTCATATATGTAAGATTCGGGATTTCTTTCGGTAATTTTAGTGCGACTTTTTTTGTTCCGTTGTTTTTCAGTATTTTTCCCAATGCACTCGGTTTCTTTGCAAAGAAACTGCCCTCTAAGTCTGCCGCTTGAATATCCGTTACTTCTATGTAGTACACACCGTCGTCTGCGGGCTTATTTGAAGCGTTTTTAAGGTATGCATCCAGTTTTGACATGCTTACTTTTACATATTCAATTGTTTTGGTAAATGTAACATTTACTGTTGTTTCTTTCGTAACGGTAATGGCGGCTTTATTTTCGTCCGCTGTATCCTGCTCAAAGCCTTCACCCCAGACTGTTTTATAGCCCGAGTTCGGACTTGCGGTAAAGATGAGCGTAGCTCCGTCGGCGGCAGAGCTTCCGCTTTCAAAGTTGCTTCCATATAAAGTTGCGCTCACAGTTCCGTTGCTGCCTGCCGTGTAGGTTACCTTAAAACTTTTATTCGTAAAGTTTACAGTTACGTTTAAGTCTTTCGTAACGGTAAGGATGGCTTTATTTTCGTTCGCAGTATCCTGCACAAAGCCTTCAGCCCAGACAGTTTTATAGCCCGGCTCAGGTTTTGCCGTAAAGACGAGAACTTTGTCTTTTTCAACGGAATCTCCGCTTACAAAGTTCTTTCCGTCTAAAGTTACGCTCAAAGTTCCGCCGGTACCTGCCGAGTAGGTTACTTTGAACCTTGCAACATTGCTGCTGCCGCCAATGCCTGCATCCGTTTTGCAAGAGACCAACGCAAATAAAAGTGCCGTAAGGGCGGCACCCGCTAAAAAGATTTTTTTCATTTATCTTCTCCTGATAATATAATAAAAAAGACCATCCGTTCCCGTGTGCACACAAAGTGGAATAGACGGTCTTGTTTTGCAAAGATTTGTTTTGGGTAAATCGGAATGTCGAGTTTTTAAGGTTTTCCTAATTAGATTGTTGAAGAAAGTTTTCCGCTCACCGCGGCTACGTTGCGAAGTTGCGAAGTTGCGAAGTTGCGAAGTTGCGAAGTTGCGAAGTTGCGAAGTATTTTGAAACGCGCGATTATGCGTGTCAAGCGGTTTTTAAACATATCCGAATTATAATGTCTGCTTTTTGTTTTTTCAAGGTTTTGCAGGGCGGGATACACCGCTTTTACATGACATAGTTGGTTTATCGCCTGCTATAAGTTTTGCCTGCATAAAAATTGCATAAAAGGGTATTGACTGCGCTTTAATACCCCAAAACAATCTTATCTTAATGGCGATATTTCAGTCTAAATAGCGGAACTTGGATTTTTACGTGAATAAATACGTCTTCTTAAAAAAAAACTGCTTCCGCCTGAATCAACGCCGTCTAAAATACAAGCGGCTTACTTCAAATACCGACTGCACTCAAGACTTTTCATCTTTTCCAATTTGTCGTTTTGTTTTTTTATCCTTTATGTAATGCGCCTTTATAAAGTCCGAGACCGCTTTTTCCTCTTCCGTAGAAGAAAAACAGTGCCGCGGAATAAGAATCGCCCTTTGCATAGAAACGTAAATTGCAATTATCTTTTTTCCGAAGCGGACGCGGTAAAAGTCTTCAAGAGTGAAGTTTGCGTATGTGCGCGACGTCTTTAATTCTATACCGTCTTCTTTTAAGCGCATCGTATGCTCTTCGTGCGCAATCCGGTCGGATTTGTACACATACCCATAGCTCAACGGAACAATCAGATAAATGTAAACAAAATAAAAAGCTACAGGAAGGCCAATCGGCAGAATGTAGGCTGCAAACACATCCGGCGGATACCGAGCGAAAACCGCCTGAGCCGAATGCACTGAAAGAATCGCTAAAAAAGCACTTGAAAGAGCTTTGTAGACTTTTTACTCAGCACACCCTCGCTCGAAAACGCCGCATAATCGTTTTTCGTAATATTTATTTTCAGTTCAAATTCCATAAATCCTTCCGATTACTTAGATTCTGCAAACAATAATAGCACAAAATCCGAAAAGAGAATCCGTTTTTAAGATATAAAATACAGTTTGCAATTTTAAGAAAGACCCGTATCCCCAGTTTTTGGGCGAACCTTTCTTGTAACCGGCTTTCCGCAGTTCCGCTAACGCTCCATTCTTCCATTCGCGCACCGCTCATTACAGAATGCGCTTCGCGCACTGCTCCAATCCGGCGCAAAGATTTTTTGTCCGCCGCTTGTTACTTTTCCGCTTTTTTACCGGAGTTATCGCAATGTAAAACGTTTTAACGATATACGCCAGCGTTAAAAATAAACGTTTGTACCGGTTCGCTTTGACGAACAGTAAATCCTCGCAAAGTCCATCTTTTGTAGTGTTGTGTAGTGCCGGAATATGCAGTCTGTTACTGCACTACACGAAAATCACCTTCGGTGCGATTGGCGGACATCTTAAGGCAGCTTTAAAGCGAGTAATTTGTCTTATGTCCGCCCCGATTCTTGCTAGATGTCTTATACAAGCTTTCTTTACGGAAAACAGGGTGTCGGTCGAAGAATAATAAGATACACGACCCGTTCTGTACCAAATTTGCCGTCGGTAGCCTTGCACAAGAATATATCCGGTAAAAACTCATTTACTAAAAGCGGATACATATTTATGCTCTGCTTTAAAAAATCCGCCGGGCATTATTACAATTACATGAAAATCTTAACTGCTGTAAAATATATTAGTTTTATTCTGTATAAAAAAGTAACAAGTTTTTTATAAGCTGTAACGGCAGCCGCCTGTTTTGTTTTTTAGGAGTTTTTATCTATAGATTCATAACGTGCATGAATATTTGCTCAAGTTTTTTTAAGATTCTTCTATAAATAATGATTTAAACAATGATTTTTACACATTCGGATTTCGGAAAACTGAACGGACTTTCCTGTTCTTTTCTTATTGCACTTAAAATCTCAATAAATAATACACAGATTGACAAAAACTATAATAATTGTAATTATATGCCTAATCGGAATAAGTATGAACTTAATTGTTGGAGAGAAACTAATAAAAGTTATACATCAGTTCCAATATTTTTCACACTTATTTTAAATTTTTTAATTTCATTTATAAGGAGTAAAACAATGAAATTGATAAAAAGGATTCTTTTTGGGGCAGCCTTTATAGCGGCTGGCGCGGCTTTTGCTCAGAAGTCCATGATGAATGAGAGCTCTTTTGAGCTTTTCGGAAGTGATGTTGACGATTTTATGGACGTAAACGAATATCACAATGTACAGCCTGAAAACCTGTTTGGATATATAGGCTACGGTAAAGAAGGTAAAGGAAATCTGGAACTCGGTGCAGCTCATCAGTTTAAAAACTTTTACTTCGGTGCATGGTTCGGCGGACAGCTTAACTCTTGGACTTCTTCAATAAATATTGACAAAGACAAAAAATGGAACTTTGAAAACAAATCTACAACTACGAATGCGGCAAACGGCAAACTTATTTTCGGTATGAACAATATGGGTATTCTTGCCGATGTTAAGTTCACCCCGAAAGGTAGCACATATGAAACTGACCCTGTAAATAAGACAAAAACAACCACGGATAAATTCAATTTAGTAACGGATTTGAAGTTCGGTATAAATCTTACAGGCAAAAACGATATGGTTTTCAAAACATGGGGATTACTCGGTTTGGATTCCAATGTAGATAAATACACAAAGACGACTGACGGAAAAATTGCCAGCCCGTCGCATAAAAAGGACAAGAGTATATACCAGTTTAAGCTGGGTGCAGGTACGTCGTTTGACTTCATGAAAAAAGATATGATAACACAGTCTTTTGGAGTCGGATTGAACACTACTTGGTATGCATATGCAAATCAGGATGCTGAAAAGACATTCACCCGCGGACAATTTAATGGAAAAATGGTGGCTGATCCAAGTTGGACAGTTACATTTGAACCTACATCAAGATTCATGTTTAAGACAAAGCTCGGACTTGAAGGAACAACTGAATTCAAATCGGACTTCAATTATATTGAAACTAACGGAGTTAAGGCTTATAATGTCGCCAGAGTTCATTCAACAACCATCAAGATTGAGCCGAACTTTGCTTTCGGCGGTTCATATCAGGTTCTGCCTGAAAAATTAAGCTTTAATGCAGGAATAAAATTGAACGTTCCTGAGTTCGGATGGACATTCTCTAAAACTGAGGCAAGAGACGCCGGTAACGGTAACGTTAAATCTACAACATCCTCAGCTAAATTTGAGTTTACTACAAAGGATGGAAAAGTAACGACTTCCAGCGGTTTGACATGGATGCCTGTAAAAAATATAACAGTAGATGCCAAGTGGGATATTTTGACCGACCTGTTTGACAATTTCAGCTCAAAGGTTTCGGGTGGCGACAAATCTATTTGGAACACAGTAAACACTATTTTTGTTCATAAGTTTGCCTTCTTGCTGTCTGTAAAACTCTAAGGCTCTAAAAATAAAATAAAAGCAAAAAGCGGGCAATAAAACTTAATCTTACAGATTGGTTTTGTTGCCCGCTTTTAAGTTTTAAATTGTACTTATATGCAATTAAAAAAAATAGATAAAAGAAAACATTCAAATCCGCATACTTTGTATAAATGTAAAAATTGCTTTATGTAAATGTGTGCCTAAAATCGCATTGACTTTTACTATCGATAAGCTATAATTAGAAGGCTTATTTTAGAAGGCTTATTTTTTGTTGATCGGTGGGGGGCGTAATGATGAAAAAATCTTCGTTACAACTTGGCTCTGTCTCACAGGTAAAGTTTCCCATTGGGGTAAAACTTGCCATTATAATCGGATTTATAGTGCTTATTTCGCTTGGAACCGTTACTGTTCTGAACAGCCATTTTACAGGCGAGGATGTAAAAATTACTGCGGAAAATTCAAATCTTTCCGTAAATGCACGTTCGGCAAGCACAGTGGAAGATAAACTTTCTACAATCCGTTCAAATGTATTCCAGCTTTTGGATTTGATTAATGTTGTTTCAGGCGGAAGGACAGCCGCTCTTTCAAGGCAGGCGGAAGCGTTTTTCTTTGAGCGTAATCAGGATATAGCTTCTATATATATTCTTTCCGAAGACAGCTTTTCAAAAAGAAATCCTACCGACGTAAACATAGTGAACGCCAAGTTTTTTATATCGAACGAGACGGAGCCTTCCGTAATTTCGGATTTTCTTACTTCTGCAAAAAACGAGATTTCCCGTTCATGCAGAGGAGAAACTATTGCAATGAATGCATCTCCTTTTTTTCAGATTCCTGTAATGGCTCTTCTTTTTCCTTACACTGAAAACGGTAGGGAGCAGACCTGCGTGATTCTGTTTTCGATAGAAGCTATTTCAGATATGCTCGGTTCGGATTCCGTAAACACTACTTTTATGATAAACGACAGCGATGAACTTTTAAGTCATCCTGAAACCGACAGAATTCTTCGCGGAGAAAGCTTTAAAAACGACGAGCTTGTGCTTCTTATGCGGAAAAACAATCAGAATAATGACGACAGCCGTCAGGTTTCATACAAGGCTAAAAACGAGAACGGAAAATCGGTCAATTTTTACGGCGCATACAAAAAGCTTTCTTTTGCCGACATTGCCGTTCTTACTCAAGTTCCGCTTGATTCCATTCTTGAGGGCGTAAGGACTACAAGGCGGAACAATATTTATCTTATGGGAATTGTGTTTTTTCTTTCGATAATTTTTGTTCTTATTTTCTCAAAGCTTGCGATTTCAAGGCATTTAAGAAAACTTACGCTTGCCGCGGAAGAGGTCAAAAACGGTAACTTTGACACGGATATTTTTATGGAGCTTAATTCCAAGCGCAGCGACGAAATAGGTGTTCTGAATCAAAGTATGAAAGACGAGGGCGAATTCCTGAATTTGTTCTCTAAATTCACTAACCGTGGCGTTGCAAAATCCATTGCAAGAAAGGAAATCGATTTTGACCCTCATTTGAAGGATATAACGATTTTTTTCAGCGATATACGAGGATTTACCGCCATATCCGACGGATTTAAGAATCGATTTGCTAACGATTCGCCTAGGGAAATAATCGGGTTTTTGAACGACTATATGAGCCGAATGGTAAACTGTATAACTCTTAGCGGCGGAAATGTCGACAAGTTTGAAGGGGACGCCATAATGGCTGTATGGGGAATTCTTAGAGACGACAGCCTTGATTTTGAAAAACTTAGCGACACGGATCCTTCAAAAAAGGAACTGAAACTCAAGCACTACACTCATGTTATGGAAGATGCGCTTAACGCAATCCGAGGAACTATTGCAATGAGGTATGCCTTAATGCAATATAATAAAGATGCCGAGGCTTTCACCAAGGCGCATATGGGCGAAGAAAAGGCAAAGTACAAGCCGCATATAAAAATTGGCTGCGGTCTGAATACGGGGCGTGCAACCTGCGGTATTATGGGCTCTGAAGACAAGATGGAATATACTGCGATTGGGGATGCCGTAAACTTTGCAAGCCGTACAGAAAGTTCCAATAAGCCTTGCGGAACGGATATTCTTATAACCGAAGATACCTACAGACTTTTAAGGCATCGCTACATAAGAAACGAATCAAACGGTTTTAAAATCCTTGATGAAAACAAAGAAAACGAGATTATAGTGGAGCAGATTCCTGTAGATTTTGAAGTAAAGGGAAAAGGAATTCAACATTTTTATGGTGTTGTTAATATGCCCGGTTTTGATATTGAAAAATTCTTTAAACAATCCGATCCTGATTTCAAGGCTGACGAAGATTGTCTTAGGGCTGTCGGACCTACAGGACCTAAAACTTTGAACGAGGTAAGAAATCTGCTTGGAATTCCTATTCCCGAATTTGATAAGGTAAATCTCAATGAAGAAGAAAACAAGATCCAAGTCAAGAAATAACTTTCCAGCCCTCTTCTTCTTTGCGATTTTTATGTGCATTGTCGGGGCTTCTATAAATTCTTATCTTTTTTACAATAATTTTTTCCGTGCGTTGACAAAACTGAACGAAAAACCTATTGCCACGATAACGTTCAAGTACAAGACAGCACAGCGAAAATTTCTTGAGCGGGTGGTGTGGGACAGGCTGCGGCAAGGTTCTCCCGTGTACAACGGAGACACAATCCACACGGCAAACCTTTCGGAGGCGACGGTTTGGTTTTCGGACGGAAACGTCATGGAACTTGCCGAAAACACGATGGCGCAAGTTTTTCTTACCGAAGATAAATCGTTGACGGCTGAACTTTTGGACGGATACGCCACGGTGGACGCTTCCGAATCTTCAGGCGGAATGACGCTGTCTTCGAATGGCGTTCGCGTTTCTCTTGAGACGGGTTCTTCGCTTAGCGCATCGTCCGATGCAGGCGAAAGCGGAAATGAGAACGGATTTTCTCTTCAGGTGATAAAGGGAAACGCTTCTATAAAAACGGAAGGAAATGAGGCATTGAGCGTTACGGAAGGCGAGGCGGTAGAGTTTAGTTCCGTAGACGGAGATTTTTCTTCCCAAAAACCAAAAACGCCTCTCCTTGTTGTGAATGAGCCGCTTCAAAACTCAAAAGTGCTGTACCACGAAAAAGGAAGCGTAAAAGTTCCGTTCAGATTCTACGCTCGGGACATTCCCGAAAATGCAAGCGATGCCGTGCTTTTCATGGCAGGCGACAAGAATTTCAGCGATATAAAAGAGGAAATAAATATAAAACTTTTACGTACCGCAGGTTCGGACGAAGACGTTTTTTCGGCTTTAAGCGACGTGGAACTTGAAAACGGAACATATTACTGGCGCATATCTCTTATGGAAAACGGCTCGCCCTTGTATTCCACGCAAACTGGAAGAATTCAGGTAATACAGTCGCCTAAGCCGAACCTTGTAGCTCCCGTGCAGGGGTATTCATATTCGTTCAGAAACCGACTTCCAAGCGTGCGTCTTATATGGACGGAAAGCCCTTTTGCGACTTCGTACAATCTTGAAATTGCCGACAATCCCGGAATGCAGAATCCTGTGCTGGTGCAACGCTCAAGCCTTACTTCTTCGATTGTTTCCACGCTGGGTGAAGGAAAATACTGGTGGAGGGTAACTCCGTTCTACACGATAAATAAAAAAGGTCTTGCTTCTCCTTCGGAAACTGGAAGTTTCTTGATAGAAAAAAAAGGAACTCTTGAAAAACCGATGCTTTTTACGCCGGTGAACAACGGAATCCTGAACGTGGAACAGAACGCAAAGGAAATCGCTTTTTCGTGGAAGCAGGAAAACGAGGCTTCAAAATATATTCTTACGATTGCCGACAATCCGGAACTAAAAAATCCGAAAATTGTGGAGACTTCCTTTGAAAATTTCTGTTCGTTCAAAGGATATGCAAAAAATCTTACCGAAGGAAAATGGTATTGGGCTGTCTCCCAGGAAGACGGGGAGGGGAACGTCTCTCCTTCCTCCGACGTGCGCTTTTTCTTTGCGCTGAAAGGGAATCCCGAGCAGCACACGATAGAGCCTGCCGACGGATACCGCTCGTCAATTACGCTTCTTCCCGACACAAAGTTCACGTGGAAGAAAAACCTTCCTGAAAATTTTGAAAGTTTTTTGGAAATTTCTTCCGCAGAGAATTTTTCGAATATCATTTACTCGACAGGAGCGTCTGCGTCCGGAATGAAGGGCGTGAACCTTCAGGAAGGGGAGTATTGGTGGCGGCTTCGCTCTCAGGATTCTTCTACGGGGACGGTTCTTTCAACTCCGCCAAAAAAATTGAACGTCATGGGAAACCTTCCCGCTTCGACTTTGGAAGAGCCGAAAGCAAAGGCTGTAGCAAGGGAAAGCGTCCCGTACAAGTTCAAGTGGAGCGAAGTTCCCGAAGCCGATTATTACAGACTTCAGATTTTCAGAAAAACGGATGACTATCTTGTGCATGAAGACGTAATTTACGGAACGGAAACTGAAGTAGAGATGTTCAAAAGCGTGGATTTTATAGACAGAACCATGTACAGATGGAACGTGCAGGCAAACTCTAACGCAATCCCCGGAATTGCAAGCCGAAGAACGGGAAAACTCTCTGAAAATGATTTTTACCTTGCAAAACTTCGTCCTGTAGAAATTGAGCGTCCTGTAAACTATGCGCAAATAAAAGGAGCGGATGCGATTCTTTCTCCGGTTGTTGCAAGATGGAGTTCCGTGGACGATTTAAGAAAAGCGCAGTTCGTTTTACGAAAAACCGATTCCAGGCGCCCTCAAGAGATAATGCGTATTCCTTCTGACAAAGAGATGGCTAGAGGAAAACGCATTGCACCGAACAGGATAGTTTTGGATACGGCTGACGGACTTAGACCCGGAAAATACGAGATAATTGTATATGCCGAGACAATTGACGGTATAGACGTTTCCAACAGCGAAAGAAAACACATAGGTCATTTTTCCGTTCTTCCGTTGGAGCCGCTTTCGGATGCTAAAAATCTTTCTGCGCTTCCTGAAATATTTAATGCGGACTATCTAAGAAATCCTGAAAATCCAAGGACGATAATACTTTCGTGGGGTTCCGTGCCTGATGCTACGGACTATTTTGTTTCAATAAAGAACAGGTTCGGTTCCGAAGTTCTTTCTCAGAACGTAAAGGACGGACTTTCGTATTCTATTGATTTTACAAAGATTCCTGATAAAGAAAAGGCTTATTTTTCTAACGGAACTTTCACATGGACTGTAAAAGGCGTAAGAAGGGTAGACACTGACAAGGACGGAAAACCGGATAAGATTTTGCAGGAAGGAAAAGAAGTCTCTTCGGTTTTCACTACCGATATACCGACACCGAAGAAGACAAAGGCAACAGGAGCGGCGAATCCCTATGGAAAATAAAAAACGATTTTTCTATCTTCTGATTGCCCTTCCGTTCATCGTTTTTTCCGCTTTTCCTGCGTATTCAAGCCCGAATGACGGAAATTTTACCGAATCGCAGGAAGCCGGCTCTGAAATCGGAATCGAGGAAGAAGAAGATGCGGAGAGTAAATGGCAATATCTTGAGTGGAAAGAAGAAAATCCCGAGTTTGTATTAAAATACGAGGTTGTGATAGAAGAATATTCTGAAAAGAAAAAATCTTTCCACGAAATAAACAGGATTTTCAGCGACGGGAACACTCCGTCCGTTCAGGTTCAGCCGCTTCTTTCGCCCGGAACCTACAGGTACAAAGTTATAACGTACAACCTTATCGGGGTGCCTGAAGTTGAATCCGACTATTTTGACTTTAAAATATACATGGCGTTTCAGCCTGAAATTAGCGGCGTTTCAACGTCAAGGAATCTTTCTTCCACAATTTATCTTGAAGAAATAAACGACGGAATATTTAATGTTACCGGAAAAAATCTTTTTTTCACACGGCAGGATGAAAGCGACACTTCGTTTACGACTTATTATTTGGTCAATTCCGACGGAACTGAAAAAAAACGGCTTTTTCCTAAGATTCTTGAAACTGACGAGAAACACAGAAGACTGAAACTCCAGTTCGACATGAAAAATCTTGAGGTGGGAACATACAAACTTATCGCTCAGGATGCAAGCGGACTTAAAAGTGAGATAAACAAAAAAGATGAGATAATCGTAAAGTTCAAAAAACGTATAGACTACGATTTGAGCGCAGGCTATACATGCCCTGTAATTCTTTACGACGACACGTTCATGACGTATCTAAAATCTTCGGTGTATCCTTTGAGTTTCTACGCAAAGTTTTCCGTGCTTCCGTTTAAGCGCGGCTACGGATATTTGGGCATGGGAGTTTCCGGAACTTACACAAGAATGTCAGCCTCTTTGGATTCGTACAAAATAAAAGGAACTCTTTTTACATCCGGCGTAAATTTTGTATATCAGCGTCCGCTTAGAATTAAGATGAAAAAATCCGAAAACACAAGGCATTATGCGACGCTTGAACTTCATGCAGGGCCTCAAATTGTTTTTTTCAACGACTACAAGTTCACTTTTAAGAACGGCGTTTCGTCCACCCCTCTGAATAGCTTGAATTTCGGGCTTATGGCAGGCGGCGCGGCGCAGTTTTATATAACCAATAGGCTGTATACGGAACTTTCCGTAGACTATTCTATGGCGTTTGTGAAGGATATGCCTTTCGGGGCAATTTACCCGTCGCTCGGACTGGGCTGGCAGTTCTAGAAACGGAGTTTTGGATGATTTTACATACTGTAAAAAAAACGCTTATTTTTTTATTTGCGTTCTATTTTTTTTCGTGCAAGTTCATCACCGATTCCGTGAATAAACCCGTGCGCGCTTACTTTCTGGAATATACGGGAACAAGCGCGATAACGGATTATTCGCTTTCAATTACCGATTTTTTGACGGTGGACGACGGAGCGTTAATTATTCCTTCTGACAAGGATTTGGACATTCGTTTTTTTTCTGCGTAATCCTCAGAACTTCACGTTTGTTGATCATAAAAACATGACCTTCGGTCTTTCGCTTTCTGCGGACGACAGAAATAAGGCTGCAACGCTTTTCGGCTCCGCTCCCGACCCTTCATTGGTTTCTATTGAGCAGGATTCTAACGACAAATCAATAATTCATCTTGTATATCCTTCCGAGTTTTTAAGAAAAGTTGAAACAGGATTTGAAATAACTCCTACGGTAAATTTAAGGCATCCTACTTCACACACTGATTTTGGAGATTTTTCTCCGGTCAGGATTATCTGCAATTCTCCGCCTCCTAAAGTTTACGGCGCTGCGGTCTACAAAGATTCTGCAACTCCTCCAAAATATGTCGTAAGATTCAATATGCCCGAAAGCAATATTATGAAAGCTACGCATTTTGACATAAAAACGCTTACCATAAACGGCGAGGAAACTTCTGTTACTGTAAAGCCTGACGGAACTTTTACGTTTTCCAATCCTAAGTTTTCTGCGGGAACTCCATCGATAACTCTTACTCCCTGTTCCGTTATTTTTCATGCCCACGGACAGGAATCTTACTTTTTGACTGACGATATAGATCTCGGAAAATATAAATCGTATACAATCAAATTGAAAGATGAAAAGGCTCTTTCATCAAGCGTTTTTATATCGGTGAACACAAAGCAGCTTGAACCTGTAGTTATTACTGAAAAAAAAGGATGCGTTGCAAACTCCGCTTTCTTCCGTTCTTCGGAAAATAGCGCAGGATGACGGAAATGAAAACGCGGTAATCGTAATTACTCCCGCTGCAAAAGACAGCGAAAACAAAGACACGTCGGACTCAATAGTCGCATATGAACTTTACGATTCGTCGAACACTTTGCTGCGCAACGGAAGAAACAACGGCGGAAAATTTGAGCTGGAACTTCCTGACGGAAATTATTTATTAAAGGCATATTCCCAAAAGGAAGATTATGCTGATTCCGAGCTTGTTGTGGCTCGTTTTGATGTAATAAGAACGAATCTGTTCGTCTCTTCAAGCGGAAACGACTTAAATCCGGGAAGCAAAACCGCTCCGTTAAAGACGCTTAATAAAGCGTTTGACAAGTGCGGTTCTGACGGCTTTTTGATGAACGTAACGCTTTTGTCGGACATTACTTATTCGTCTTTAACTTCCTGTTCCGGTTCGGATAAAATCATAGTGGACGGAAAAAATCACTACTCCGAAAGCCCCGTGACTTTTAACGCAGGCACGGATATAACTCTAAAAGACGTTGAAATTCGGGGCGGAATAACCGCAAACGGAAAACTTACACTTTCAGGAAGCACTTGCGTAAAGACTTTGGACGGCTCTTCCCTCGGAAAAATAAACTTCGCGCTTCCCAATCTGTTTGTTAATGTGGAGCCTGATTTGAATCAAAGTCAGGTTGCGGAACTTTCATGGAATGCGGGCTTGGCTTTCAACTACATTAAAGGCACAAAAGTTCTTGCTTCTTCCCCCGGAAATCTTACTCAGGATTTGTGCGATAAATTCATTTCGGCGAATTTTGTTATAGTAAAAGACGGCGATGAAGGAAAGCTTGACGCTTCCGGCGGAAATATAAACGTAAATGTCGGAGACGGAATAAAATTATCGATAAAAAGCAATGAAAGCGACGGAAAATATAAAAAAGGAAAAAAAGCAACTCTTTCCGCCTCAAAAGGAACGGAAACTCTTTCCGTATCGCGCTGGGATGTAAAAGTGTTCTCGGGCGGCGGTTTTGAAATCTCGGATAAATTTTCAGTTACTTCCGACGGCGTTATAACAATCCCTGCGGATATTCCTTCCGGAAGCAAACTGAACATAGTTGCAGTTGCATCTTACGAAAGTTTTTCGTACAGCGCGACTTTTGCGGTAACTGTAGAATAGCAGGATTTTTGAAATAATCTTTAGATAAAAAAAGCTGCCCTTTTAGGGGCAGCTTTTTTATAGGCAATTTAAGTTTTTGACTTTCCTGCTCTAGTCGTTCCAGTGTCCTGCAGAACCAAACACGTTCACGTTCTTTTCCATGTACATCTTTTTGAGCTCGTCACGGGCAGGTCCAAGGTAAAGGCGTGGGTCGAACACGTCAGGCTGTTCTGCGAACATCCTTCGTATCGCGGCTGTCATTGCAAGTCTTCCGTCCGAGTCTACGTTTATTTTGCAAACTGCGGATTTTGCCGCCTTTCTAAGCTGCTCTTCAGGAATTCCTACTGAATTAGGAATCTTTCCGCCGAACTTTTCGATTTCCTTTACGTATACCTGCGGAACAGATGATGCTCCGTGAAGTACGATTGGGAATCCGGGAAGCTGCTTTTCAATGGCTTCAAGAACATCAAATGCAAGCGGCGGAGGAACCAAAGTTCCGTCGTCCCGTCTTGTGCACTGTTCCGGAGTAAATTTGCATCTTCCGTGAGAAGTGCCGATGGAAATTGCAAGTGAATCACAGCCCGTCTTTGATGTGAAGTCGATTACTTCTTCTGGTTTTGTGTATTTTGATTCTTCGGCAGCAACATCATCCTCAACTCCGCCAAGAACGCCAAGTTCCGCCTCTACGGTAACATAGTCATTTCGTGAATGAGCGTAGTCTACAACTTCTTTTGTGAGTTTTACGTTGTCGTCATACGAGAGGGCGGAACCGTCTATCATAACGGAAGAAAATCCGTTGTCGATGCAGTCTTTTGCCACCTCGAAGTTAGGGCCGTGGTCAAGGTGCAGCACGATAGGAATATCGCATCCCAATTCATGAGCGTATTCTACCGCTCCCTTTGCCATGTTGCGCAGGATGTATTTGTCGGCATAGTTCCTGGCTCCTTTTGACACCTGAAGAATTACAGGTGATTTTGATTCCACGCATGCCATTATAATTGCCTGCATCTGCTCCATGTTGTTGAAGTTGTAGGCAGGAATAGCATACTTGCCTTTCATGGCGGCCTCGAACATGTGTTTTGTGTTTACAAGACCGAGTTCTTTGTAACTTACCATATGTCAGTTCTCCTTGAGATTTCAATTATATACATAGTATTTCAAAGATTCGTTTTTTTCAAGTTTTTAAAAATTAAATTTTATTAATAAATGTTTTAGCTTCAGATTTATACACTGCTTTTGCAATGCTTTGTGCAATATGAAAGCGATCCATTTGACTTAAAAATCTAATGTCAAAACTTGTTGTGATATCACCATTTTCACGGTATCCATGCACTATTAAATTGTGATTTTCTCTTGCGAAGAAAATATCCCTAATTAATCCTTCATATCCATGGAATGCAAAGATTATTGGTTTATTTGTTGTAAATACTCAGCATCGCTGATACCACGTGGGTCAATTTCTTTTGTTCTTAATTTTAATAAGTCTAAAACATAAACAAATCTTATTTTTAAATTACTAAATTCTTTATTAATTATGCTTATTGCAGCAAGCGCTTCTAAGTTAGGTTCAACTCCAGAAGCTACAATTACAACATCGGGTTCTTGATTTGTTTTTACATTTGAAGCTCAATCAATAATTTTATATCCTTTTTCAATCATTTCATTT
>CALHVG010000023.1 GCA_938039145.1 uncultured Treponema sp. | reverse complement strand
GGGGGGGGGGGTGGGTGGTAACAATAGTGTACTTTCGCATTTTATTCAACTCCTCTTATTGAGATATTTTTCGAAAAGAACAGGGTAATTATATATTCAAACTTTTGAAAAACAATAAATTTATGTTAATTCTTAAAAATAAGAGTGTTTTTTATTCTTTTTGGGGCGTTCCCGCCGCAAACGGCGGTCGGGCTATCCGCTCCAACTGCGGCGCACCGCACTTTCCGCTTCTATCCCTAACGCATTCCCTTATTATTACGTTTATGCAAATTAAGAAGGCTTTACCGTTACCGAAAAATATTCAGCGTGTAAAGACAAAAGCCCCGTAATGCTCAAGATAACTTTTCCGATTGAGAGCCGTGTAACAAAAGCTAAGATTCATACCGCCTGCCTATTATGCTGTTCCGGGTTAAAAGCGGTGTTCCGCCGTGAGTAAGATTCTTTGGAATGTCGGCGGCGCACAATAACACGCGCACAAAATGAACGGCGATGTAAGCATTGCGGCACCTAAGTATTTTATTACCCTACTCCCGGAACATTGGGGTGGAAAGATAGCGTGTTCCCGTGTCCGGGAAAAGCACTACTATGTTCTTCCCCCTGCATTCAGGGCGTTTTGCAATCCGGACAGCTGCCCAAAGCGCCGCCCCGGAAGATATTCCTACAAGAACGCCTTCTTTTTTTCCGACAAGTTTACCCATTTCAAAGGCATCTTCGTTCTTTACGGTTATTACTTCGTCGTAGACTTTTGTATCCAACACATCGGGAATAAAGCCGGCGCCGATTCCCTGTATTTGGTGCGGGCCCGCCGTCCCTTTTGAAAGCACGGGGGAATCTGCGGGTTCTACAGCGATAACCTTTATATTCGGATTTTTTGATTTAAGATATTTTCCAATCCCCGTAAGAGTTCCGCCTGTTCCCACTCCCGCTACAAACAGGTCTACCTTCCCGTCAGTGTCGTTCCAAATCTCTGGGGCTGTGCTTTGAATGTGAGACGCAGGATTTGCGGGATTTGTAAATTGCCCTGCAACAAAACTGTTAGGAGTTAAAGCTTTTATTTGTTCCGCCTTTTCTATAGCGCCCGCCATGCCCTTTTTGGCGTCAGTCAGAACAAGCTCTGCTCCGTATGCTTTCATAAGAAGCTTCCGCTCTTCGGACATATTTTCAGGCATTACGATTATTACTTTGTATCCGCGGGAAGCTGCAACGGACGCAAGTCCTATTCCGGTGTTGCCCGAAGTAGGCTCGATGATAGTGGAATCTTTGTTAAGTAGCCCCTTTTGTTCCGCGTCGTCAAGCATTGCCTTTGCAACCCTGTCTTTTACGCTTCCTGCTGGGTTCATACATTCAAGCTTTGAAAGAAGAGCTGCCTCAAGGGCGAATTCTCTTTCGATGTGAGTAAGGCGCAAAAGCGGCGTGTTCCCGATTATTTGGTCTATTGAAGAATATATTTTTGACATAGCGTCCTCCTGCCTGTACGGCTTTATGTTTACTCTCCGCCGAGTGTGAGATGCTTACACTTACCGGTGTGAGCTCCCGCACTTACGAGAGTGTGCGGCTCACTCATATCGGTGTGAGCTTCTCGCTCTCTTATATCAAGTCAAAAAGTAAGTGTCGGCTTTTAATTGGCTTGTATATGCGCGCTCACAACCTGGGCGGAACGTGCATACATTAAGCTTACAAGGTTTACTTATAGATTATGTTTATTGAGCTGTCAAGTTTTATAGGTATTCAATAAACCTGTTTTGTACGCAGGTAAAGACTATTGAATATCTGTAAGAAAAGCCATATTCGCTAATAAGCTGTCACTGAGTTCGGAACAGTGGCTTTCAGACTCGGCATTTACAGGAGGCGGAAAGCTTTACGGTAAGAAAAGCCGCTTTTTTATTCAGGTGGTGACGCCACGCTCCGCATTGTTCATCGTCGGAGTTTTTTATATACTCGCTCCATGGAAAGAACTGCTATTCAGGAAAAATTGTTCGCCCTGCAGGACACTACTTATCAGCGCTTTCAGCAAAGGCTTTTACCTACGCTTTTACCTCAAACTGTAATCGGAGTAAGGACGCCACTCCTACGCTCTCTTGCAAAAGAGCTTTACGGAACGGCGGAGGCTGAAAGCTTCATGCAACACCTTCCGCACAGCTATTTTGAAGAGAACAATCTTCACGCTTTTCTTATCGAGCGGATTAAGGATTTTGACGCCGCCATCCTTGCAGTTGACGCATTCCTTCCGTATGTTGACAACTGGGCGACAACCGATTCCATGCGCGTCAAAGTGCTTTCAACAAATATTCCCGCGCTATACAAAAAGATTAACGAATGGGTTCTGACCGAAAAGACTTACACGATGCGGTTCGGAATAGGAATGCTTTTGCAGTTCTTTCTGGACGAGCACTTTACAAACGAGTCCATTTGTCTTGTGTCTAATATCCGTTCCGACGAGTATTACGTAAAGATGATGATTGCCTGGTATTTTTCAACCGCACTTGCAAAGCGGTACAACGAGGCACTCCCCTTCATTGAGCGGAAAACGCTTGATAAATGGACGCACAACAAGGCGATTCAAAAAGCTGTAGAAAGCTACCGAGTCCCCGGCGAGCATAAAGTCTATTTACGGAGCTTAAAATATTAAGATGCCGCTTTCGGTCGGTTGTGTAAAAGGCTTCCGCTTTGCAGCAAAGGCTGAACAAAGCAGTGCGCCATTCCGTTCCTGAGCCCGCGTTGACAATGCCTTTTTATCTCGATAAGATTCTGTAAAATCGCTTGTCGGTTGTTTTAAGAGCCGGATAAAGCGTAGAGCGGAACTAATAAACTGAGTTTGTAAAATATGCGGTTCTATTCTTTATCGAATAGAGCCCTTTTTTATTTACGATTGCTTAGAGGGGATTTTAATGACGGACTTAGAGAACGCCAGAGCAAGAATTAATGAAATTGACCAAAAAATGGCAGAGCTTTTTGAAAAGCGGATGAATCTGGTTGTTCAAGTCGCCGAGTACAAAAAGGAAAACGGTCTTCCCGTGTTTGATTCTTCAAGGGAAAATCAGGTAATCGAGCGTTGCGTTCGTTTTATAAAGGATGAAAATCTTCGTTCATATTACGTTCAGTTCATTCAGGATTTGATGGATATTTCAAAAAAGTACCAGCACAAACTACTTGAGGGAGCAAAAATTGCGTACTGCGGAATAGAGGGAGCGTTTGCAAGCATCGCCGCAAAAAAGATTTTCCCCGACGGAGTGCTTGTTCCCTACTCCTATTTTGAATCTGCCTATGCTTCCGTAGAAAACGGCGAATGCGATGTAGCGGTTCTTCCTATCGAGAACAGTTTTGCAGGCGAAGTAGGTCAAGTTTCAGACCTTATGTTTACCGGAAAACTCTATGTGAATGGAATCTATGCTTTGCCTGTTACACAAAATCTTGTTGCGCTAAAGGGAACTTCTATCAAAGATATTCGTTTGGTGGTAAGCCATCAGCAGGCTTTGGATCAGTGCGATAAATTCATAAAGGAACACGGGTGGGAACGGAAGTCGGCGGCGAACACTGCCATGGCGGCAAAGCAGCTTGCGGACAATGCGGATAGAACTGTTGCGGCTATTGCCAGTTCAGAGACGGCGGAACTTTATGGGCTTGAGGTGCTTGCTCCTAATATCAACGAAAATTCGTCGAATTCCACAAAGTTTGCGGTCTTTTCAAAAGTGAAAAAGGAACTTTTGAACACGGAGGACTACAGTTCGTTCATAATGATGTTTGTAGTAAAAAACGAGTCCGGCTCGTTGGTAAAAGTCCTTGATATAATCGGAGAGTACGGCTACAACCTGAGCGTAATCAGAAGTCGTCCGCTGAAAAACAGCCAGTGGGAGTATTATTTTTACATCGAAGTTGAAGGACGACTTTCTACCGAAAAATCCCAAGAAATGATAGAATCTCTTTCAAAGAAGTGCAGGCTTTTAAAAGTGCTCGGTTCTTACGAACTGAACAGGAAACTTTAGCCGCAAGTAAATCGTATTATATTGTAAAGGAAAGGCATAAACATGGTAGTTCCGGTTAACTTAGGAAAGAACAGTTATGATGTGGTCATAGAAAGGGGCGGGCTTTCAAAGGCTGAAAAAGAATTCAACTTGGAAAGGAAGGTTCTTATCGTTACGGATTCAGGCGTTCCGTTTGACTACGCAGGGCTTCTTTCAAAGGAATGCGCTTTTCCCGTTGTCGCCGTGATAAACAGCGGAGAAGAGCATAAGACGCTTGAGACCATGCAGACTCTTTTTTCCGCCATGGTAAAAAACGGATTTACCCGAAAAGATGCGGTTGTGGCTGTGGGCGGCGGACTTGTCGGAGACCTTGCAGGATTTGTGGCGGCGACTTATATGCGTGGGATTGATTTTTACAATATTCCGACAACGGTTCTTTCGTGCGTGGATTCTTCTGTCGGCGGAAAAACTGCCGTAAATTTTGATGGAGTAAAGAATATAATCGGTGCTTTTTGGCAGCCTAAAAAAGTTCTTATCGATGTGGAATTGCTTGGAAGCCTTTCTGCAAGGCAGATTTCAAACGGACTTGCGGAATCCGTAAAAATGGCTCTTACATTCGACAGCGAGTTTTTTAAAATTTTTCAAGAGGACGAATATTCAAAAAATCTTGAGCAAATCATACTGCGTTCCGTTCAGCTTAAAGCCGAAGTCGTTGAAAAAGACGAACGGGAATCGGGTCTTAGAAAAGTATTGAATTTCGGACACACGATAGGACACGGAATAGAACTTTGCTCACAGGAAAAGTTTTTTCACGGAGAATGTGTCGCTCTTGGAATGCTATGCATGGTTTCGCAAAATGTGAAGGATATGCTTGTTCCCGTCCTTGAACGGCTAGGACTTCCCCGAAAATGCAATGTGGACGTGGATGCCGCCATGGAAAAAATCAGCCACGATAAAAAAGGTTCTAACGGAACGATTTCATGCATCTTGGTGAACGAACCCGGAACTTATGAAATCCGAGATATGAATATCGGTGAGATTGAAAGGCGGCTTTGCACGGTTTTGGAGAAATAGGCATGAAAAACACTCTGGGGAACAATCTTTTGGTAACGCTTTTTGGAGAAAGCCACGGGCCATACATCGGGACGGTTTTGGACGGACTTGCGCCCGGCATTCCCGTTGACGAAGATTTTATAAGAAGCCGCCTTTCGTTGCGTCGTCCAAGCGGAAGTATTTCCACGGCGAGGGTTGAAAAAGACGATTTCATTATTGCAAGCGGAGTTTTTAACGGAAAGACAACCGGCACTCCGCTTTGTATATTGATTCCTAATTCAGTCCAACATTCGCATGACTATGAAAAGACGGCTGCGCTTGCCCGTCCGGGGCATGCGGATTACACGGCGAACCTAAAATATCACGGATTTCAGGATTATCGTGGTGGGGGACATTTTAGCGGTCGCCTGACTGCTGCTCTGGTTGCTTCAGGGGCGATTGTCATTCCCGAATTGGAAAAAAAAGGAATAAAAATCGGCACGCACATAAAGAGTTTGGGCGGCATTCAGGACAGAGACTTCCTAGATTACAAAAAGGATATTTTTGCACTTTCTGAAACAAATTTCCCTGTTTTGGATTCTGAAAAGGCAAGCGAAATGAAGGCTTATGCCGAGAAAATAGCAAAATCGGGCGACAGCGTGGGCGGAGTCCTTGAAAGCGTAATTGTCGGTGTTCCCGGAGGAATTGGAGAGCCGTGGTTTCAGACGCTCGAAGGAATGATTTCGTATGCGATTTATTCGATTCCGGCGATAAAGGGAATCGAGTTCGGTGCGGGATTCGGCAAAGTGAACGGACTTGGAAGCGACTTTAATGATTCGTTCAGGGTAGAAAACGGAAAAATCATCACAAAAAGCAACAACAACGGCGGAATAAACGGCGGAATCTCAAACGGAATGCCGATTCTGTTCAGGTGTGCCGTAAAACCAACTCCGTCAATCTACAAAGAGCAGGATACTGTGGATATGTCGAAAAACGAGAACGCAAAACTCAAGGTTGCAGGTCGGCACGACCCTACGATAATCCACAGGGCAAGGATTGTTGTAGACAGCGTTTCCGCTCTTGTGATTTACGATGCCTTGAGCGGTCGTTACGGCACTGACTATTTTGGCGGAGGAAATTAGGCTTCTATGGAATACGGCTTGATAGGCGAAAAATTAGGTCACAGTTATTCAAAGGAAATCCACAACGAAATCGGCTCTTACGATTACATTCTAAAGGAAATCCCTGAAAATGAACTTTCGGATTTCATGCGAAAAAAAGATTTCAAGGGAATCAACGTTACAATTCCGTATAAGCAGAAAGTAATTCCCTTTCTTGATTCTGTCGAAGATAATGCCCGTAGAATCGGCGCGGTGAACACAGTTGTAAACAAAGGCGGAAAACTTATCGGCTACAACACCGATTTTGAGGGCTTAAAAAGACTTGTGCAATCTACGGGAATTTCCCTAAAAGAAAAAAAAGTTTTGATTTTGGGAACAGGCGGAACAAGCCGGACTGCGCTTGCAGTTGCAAAATCGCTGAAAGCGAACGAGACGCTTATTGTAAGCCGCTCTGAAAAGCCCGGAGCAATCACTTATGAAGAAGCGAACCTTCACCATGCGGACGCTTTGTTCATCATAAACACTACGCCAAGCGGAATGTTTCCCGATGTCGCAGGCTGTCCGCTTTCGCTTGAAGGTTTTGAAAAACTTGAAGGACTTGTTGACGTTATATACAATCCGCTTAGGACGAATCTTGTGTTGTCCGCTCAAAAAAAAGGCATTGCGGCAAAAGGCGGACTTTATATGCTTGTTCAACAGGCGATTGCGGCATTTGAGTTGTTTTTTGACCAAAAACTTGACCAAAACAAAGCAGATGCAATTTACAAAAATCTTCTTGTAAAAAAACAAAACATAGTTCTTATTGGAATGCCGGGTTCGGGGAAGACTACACTTGGACTGGAACTTTCACGTATCATGAAAAGGGAATTTTACGACACCGATTCCCTGATTTTTGAGAGGGAAGAAAAATCACCGTCTGAAATCATAAACGGGATGGGGGAAGAATATTTTCGCAATCTTGAAAGCAAGGTCTGCGCCGAACTTTCTTCCGTATCGAACGGAATAATCGCGACTGGCGGAGGTGCCGTTCTTCGTGAAGAAAACGTAAGGCTTTTGAAGCACAATGGAATTCTGTTCTTTTTGGACAGAAAATTGGAAAAAATCCGTCCGACTGCTTCCCGTCCTCTTTCAAATTCAATCGAAAAACTCAAAGCCGTTTACAAGGAGCGTTATCCCATCTATAAATCCGTTGCGGATTATTCGATTGAATCCAACGAAAACGTAATGGATTCCGCAAACAAGGTGAAGGAGTTGTTTTGTGAAAATTAAAGTCATAAACGGACCTAACATAAATATGCTCGGAATCAGAGAGCCGGGAATTTACGGGAACGAGACCTACGCCTCTCTTGTAAAAGGCATAAAAAACTTTGCTCATAGCCGCGGCATAAAAATAAAAGTTTACCAGTCCAATCACGAAGGAGATTTGGTCAGCCAAATCCAATCATGTTTGGGAAAATTCGACGGAATTGTGATAAATCCGGGGGCGTACACGCACACAAGCATCGCAATCCTTGATGCGGCAAAGGCTGTTTCAATTCCTGTTGTTGAAGTGCATATTTCAAAGGTGGAAGAACGAGAGGATTTTCGTCAGATAAGTTACATCGGAAAAGCGGCTGTAAAAACAATCACCGGACATGGGACGCAAGGTTATTTTGAAGCGATAGAATATTTAATAGAAACCGAGGGCTGTAAATGATTGTAAAAAAATCTGTCTGCACAGGAAAAGTGATTGCCCCTCCTTCAAAAAGCATGGCCCATCGCTATCTTATATGCGCAGCTCTTGCAGACGGAAAAAGCATCATAAACAATATCGCCCTTTCAGAGGACATAAAAGCAACTCTAGCCTGCTTGAACGTTTTGGGCGCAAGCGTAGAAATCAACGGGGATTCCGTTTCGATTGTGGGATGCGGCGGAAAAATACAAAACTCAGGTTTGCACCATTCCGGAAAACGTATTTTTGACTGCAACGAAAGCGGTAGCACTCTTAGATTTTTTATTCCGCTTTCACTTTTGAACAAAAATCCTTCAAGTTTTGTAGGAAGCAAGATTCTTATGAGCCGCCCGCTTTCCGTTTACGAAGAAATCTGCAAAAATCAAGGAATCGATTTTCTTGCGGTGTATGGCAGAATAGAAACTGAAGGGCTTTTGAAAAGCGGAAGATTTTCCGTTCCGGGGTACATAAGCAGCCAATTTATTACGGGGTTTTTGTTTGCCCTTCCGCTTCTTGACGGGGATTCTACAATTTCCATTACAGGGAATTTTGAGAGCAAGCCCTATGTAGACATGACTTTGTGTGCGCAAGCAGAATTCGGAATAAACGTCGGCTGGAAGGACGGAAAACTTTTCGTTCCGGGAGGGCAGGCGTACAGCCCAAAAAACGTGAATGTCGAAGGGGATTATTCGAATGCCGCATTTTTTGAGGCGTTCAATTTTGTTGGCGGCGATGTTTTGGTGGAAGGGCTTAATCCAAAAAGTCTTCAGGGAGACAAAATCTATCGGGAATATTTTATAAAACTTTTCGAGAATTATTGCGTCCTTGATATTTCCGATTGCCCCGACCTTGGACCGATTCTTTTTTGCGTGGCGGCGGCTTTGCACGGAGGCGAATTTACCGGAACAAAACGCCTTAAACTCAAGGAAAGCGACAGAGGAACTTTGATGTGCAAAGAACTTTCCAAGTTCGGCGTGAAAACATTGCAGGAAGAAGACCGAATTGTAATTTTCGGCGGAAACCTTGAGCGTCCTTCCGTTCCGCTGGACGGTCATAACGACCATAGGATTGTCATGTCGCTGGTTACACTTTTAACACTGACCGGCGGAAAAATCGAGGGGGGCTCTGCTGTAAAAAAAAGTTTTCCGGATTATTTTAGAAAACTCAAAAGTCTTGGCGCAGATTTTGAGACGGACGGAGATGAAAACAAACTTTTGTGATAGATAAGAAATTATCAAGGGAAAAGAGGTGCAACTGATATGAATGTGAATTTTGAAAGAAAACTTGCAATTCCTGCGGAAGTCAAGGAAATGCATCCTGTTACCGCAAAGGTAAAGAAAATCGTTGAAGAAAAACGTGCGGAACTAAAAGCCTTGTTTGAAGGAAAGTCTGACAAACTTTTACTTGTAATCGGTCCGTGTTCCGCAGACCGGGAAGATGCCGTTCTTGATTACGTGGGGCGTTTGGTCGCTGTTCAGGAAAAAGTCAAAGAAAAAATAATGATTGTTCCCAGAATTTACACAAACAAGCCGCGAACCACGGGCGAGGGTTACAAGGGAATGCTCCATCAGCCTGACCCGCAAGGAAAACCCGACCTTTTTAAAGGAATAATTTCCACTCGGCACATGCACATGAAGGCTGTCGAACAAACAGGATTTATTTGTGCGGACGAAATGCTTTATCCTGGAAATTATCAATATTTAGATGACATTTTAGGCTACGTCGCCGTGGGAGCCCGTTCCGTGGAAAATCAAGAACACAGACTTACGGCAAGCGGCGTAGAAGTTCCCGTCGGAATGAAAAATCCTACCAGCGGAGATTATTCCGTGATGATGAACGCAATTCTTGCCGCCCAGCTTCCGCACACGTTCATCTATCGCGGTTGGGAAGTTCATTCCGAGGGAAATCCGTACACCCATGCGATTCTTAGAGGTTCTACGAACAAACACGGAAACAATCAGCAGAATTACCATTACGAAGATTTGATAAGACTTTGCGATTTTTATGATGCAAGGAATCTGAAAAATCCCGGAGTAATCATCGATACAAATCATTGCAATTCGAACAAAAATCCTTTTGACCAGCCGCGAATAGTTTTCGATGTGCTTCATTCGGCTCGGCACGACAGCAGAATAAAAAAATTGCTGCGTGGATTTATGATAGAAAGCTATATCGAAGACGGAAACCAAAAAATCGATGAGCAGTGTTACGGAAAGTCCATAACCGATCCGTGCTTGGGCTGGGAAAAATCCGAGCGGCTAATCTACAAGATTGCCGAACAATTGTAAAAGCGTTCGCTAAAATTCGACAACCGCAAGTCTTTTTCAAAAGGCGAGGATTGGCGAATTTCCGCATTTTTGCAATGTAATGAAAAAATGCCTTCAATAAGCGAGTTTCCGAAAGAGAAAGTCGCAGTTTATTTGAAAACCGCAAATTTTATCGATAAGGCAAAAATCTAGGAATCGAAAAATTGCTGTTTTCAGGCGGAAATATTTTTACAGATTCCGCATTAAAACGCCGCTTTTTCACAAACAAATTTTGCACGGAAAGAAAATACGTTCCATTTATTTTCGTTTTTGCAATGCCCCAAAATTATGCTAACTTCCAAAATGAGCAATTCCCCGAATTTCTTCCAAAGATTTTATTCCTTTCCTTTTCATGTAAGAGGCAATCCCATCAATACATTCCGGCATTGTAAACGGATTTGAGAACGTGCTTGTTCCCACTTGAACCAAAGTTGCGCCTGCCATAATAAATTCGATTACGTCTTTCCAATTTGCGATTCCGCCAATCGCAATTATCGGAACTTGCGATTCTTTTGGAAGTTTCAAGATGGTTTCGTAAAGTTCCCAAACAAGACGAACCGCAATCGGACGGACGGCAGGACCTCCGAATCCCGCTTTTATTTTTTCGAAAACAGGACGCCCCGTTTCAACGTCTATTGCGACACCCTGAAAAGAATTGCATAAGCTTATCGCATCCGCTCCGGATTCTATGCAGGAAAGCGCGACTTCGTTCAGTTCTTTTGCCTGCGGAGTAAGTTTTACCCACAAGGGCTTTTTTGTTACGGCACGAATTTCAGATACGATTTTTTGCGCCGAATCGCAATTCATTCCGAATGCGGCACCGCCGGCGCTTACGTTCGGACAAGAAATGTTCAGTTCGATTATTGGAATTTCAGTTTTTTCAAGAAGTTTTGCGCCTTCGATGTATGTCTCAAGGCTTGAGCCTGAAAGATTTGCAATTGCGACGGGCGAAAGTTTCAGCATTTCGGGAAGTTCGTGTTCGATAAAATGCGGAATTCCCGGATTCTGAAGACCGATTGAATTCATCAAACCGCTTGGGGTTTCCCAAAGTCTTGTTCCGGAATTTCCATCCCGTGCTTCAAGGGTCAGTCCTTTTGAAACGATTCCGCCCAGTCTGTTCACGTCAAAAACCGCACCGTACTCCGCCCCGTAACCGAATGTCCCGGAAGAACCTATGAGCGGATTTTTGAATTTTATTTTTCCTGCCAAAACGGACAAATCCGGATTTTCCGACTGCGTTTGTTTTTCCGATTTGAAAATCAGGCTCGGCTTTGATTTTGGAAACGACAATATTTTTGAGTTGAACACAGGTCCGTCTTTGCAGCAGCGAAGATTTCCTTCCGCCGTCGGAATAACGCAACCAAGACAAGCCCCCACTCCGCACGCCATTTTGGATTCCATGCTTATCCAGCAAGGCACGCCCGCTTTTTCGGAAATGTTTTTTATGTATTCAAGCATTGGCGCAGGTCCGCAGGCGTATACAGCCTTGTAGCCTGATTTTTTTATTTTTTCCGAATCGACGGCTTCTGTAACCATTCCCTTGATTCCTGCAGAACCGTCATCTGTGGTTATTGTAAGCGAGGCTGGACTTATGTGGTCAAGCCCGTAAAAACCGCTTCTAAAACAGGCTATAAAATCGTAGGATTTTTCAGGAAGAGATTCGGCGAAATTTGCCACCGGAGCGACCCCAATTCCGCCTCCGACGATAAGCACTTTTTCCGAAAGATACGATTCGTCCGATTTTTCCGAAAAATCCGTTCCGCCGTCAAAAACGCTTCTCGGTTCGGGAAAAACGTTTCCTACAGGACCGAGCATCTGAACTTTGTCGCCTGCATCCAGCGAACAGAGTTCGGCAGTGCCTTTTCCTTTCAATAAAATCAGGAAACTTACCTCGACTCCGCATATCGATTTTTCTGCATGAAAAACACTGATTGGTCTTGCTAAAAGCAGTTGGCTTTTTTGCGACCGGAGCATGAAAAATTGCCCCGGCAAAGGAAGTTTTGCATCTTTTCCCTTGGTGCAGATTTTTAGCCGCCATACAGAACCTTCGGGTTTTGCTTCCGGGACAATTTCACAAAGATTTACAGTTCCCGTCGAAAAAACAGGACGGGGATTTTCTTCGCAGTCGGTGATGGATTTTGACAATTTTACTCTCCTGATAATGCTCGTTACGGCGAACACGTTTTTTGTTGCACGAACTGCCCCGAAAGTATCCGACTTTCAAGACAGTTCCAAATTTATTTGGGCAATTACACGGAATGCATTGCGTTCAGTAAATCCTGCTTGCTAAAAACCGCCGCCCTTGCTGCGGAATCTGCGATGTCTTCCATTGTAAGAATCCCCGACTCTCGTTTTTTGGAAAGTTCTTTGTCATTTTTCCAAGCGCAAAGAATTCCTCGGCTGGAATTTACCGTTCCGCCGCATTTTTCCAGCAGAATCGCCGCAACTTTTGCATCTCCGCCTTGTGCTCCATAGCCGGGAATCAAGAAAAATGTCTCAGGATATTTATCTCTAAGATGACGGGCATCTTTTTCTTGGGTTGCACCGACTACTGCGCCTACAGTTCCGCAAGTTTGAGCAGGATAGATTTTTTTAAGTTCGCCGTTAATTCGAGAGATTTCATCTCCTGCACGTTCGAACAAAAACCCACCCGATTTTAGTTCCTGCCTCTCCAAATCCGTCATTCCCGGATTGGACGTGCACAAAAGCACAAAAATACCTTTTCCGCCTTTGTCAGGCGATGCGTATTCCAAAAACGGCAAAAGCGTATCAAATCCCATGTACGGATTTACTGTGATTATGTCGGTTTCAAAATCACCGGAAAAATGGGCTTTTGCATAGGCGGCTCCCGTTGCAGAAATATCGCCCCGTTTTATGTCGCTTATTGCAATAAGCCCTGCATCTTTTACAGCCTTTAATGTTTCCGCATAAACTTTAAGCCCTTTCAGCCCCATCGCTTCGTAATATGCAATCTGGATTTTACAGCAGCAGGCGGTTTTGTCGGCAGCAATTCTTCGGATTATCGCCTTGTTATAAGAAAGAACGGCTTCTTCCGCACTTCCGGCGGCATTTTTTACGGATTCAGGAATGTAAGACAAATCCGTATCAAGTCCGACGCACAAAGGCCCGTTTTTATCTGCGGATTCCTTAAGTTCCTGCATTTTGTGTCTGCTTATCATAAAGACAATCATAGTGGGAAAACGCAAAAGGGTAAACAAACGCACCGCCGTCTTTCGGCTCCCAGGTTGCAAAGCCGAGCATTGTAATTATGTTTTTTTTCTCATATTATTAATACAATTTTATTATTTTGGAGTAATTATGAAGAAGATTTTTTATTTTGTCGCCGGCTTGCTTTTTGCAGCCGCCTTATTTGCGGACGGAACACAAGGAACAACCGAAATGTCCAAGGCTTCCGGAAATCAAAAACTGAAAAACATCGATTTCGGTCTTTCTTTGGATCTTGCATATTATCCGAAGGCAAAAAATGTTCAGACCGGAATTGTCGAAAAAGATGTTGTTCAGTTTGCGCCGACAACAGGCATTTACAACGGCATAGAGGGACGGTTCAATTTTTACGGAACTTACACAATTCCGACTCCGCTTGGAAGTCATTTTCTTGTAAAAGACGCATCCGTTGAACTGACTGAAAAAATCGAAATTACGCCGGTATCAATTATGCCGACGACATCGCTTTCATTTACGCCCGTTCCTTTCCTTGTGTTCAGCGGCGGCTTTCAACTTGGAACCGGCTGGGATTTGGGAAATCTACTGAAAGGCGGAATGTCCGTGTATTCCCCGACTTTAGAAAATACAAACAATTATGAAGCTCTTTCTCCGTTTGAGCATCTTTTTACAAGGTTCTGGTTTCAGGGAACATTCCAGTTCGACACCGGCGCAATTTTCCAGGGCGACTGGACGCACGTTCAGATGATGTATTCTTATCAGGTTTATTACGAAGGATTGACCGGAGTTGCGGACAAAACCCCGTGGAAATGGCAGCTTACTGGAAATAAAGTAAACGGACTTAAGGAATATCAGCAAGCCATCCTTGCTTACAAAATGCCTTTGATGCTCAGCCGAGTAGGAATCGTTTTTGAAAGCGAGCGCTATTACAAAGACAGCGTTTATATTAACGAAAAATACAGGGCTTCGCTTCCTGAACTTAACGCAAGCCTTATGGGACAACTTTCGTTCACCAAAAAAGATACGCTTACGGTTCTGCTTAATTTCTGCGGACGCAAGGCATTTGCCGTCTACGACGAAAAGCTCCCAGATTCAGCTTTTACCACTACGGGAACGGAATGGTATTTCAAGCGAATTGCATTGAGCTATTCCCACAGTTTTTAATCAAAAACGATGCGCTTAGCGTTTTTAGGAATGTTTCCGAATCAGTCTAAGCGCATTTTTCAGCGGGTTTTCATTCGGCAGTTTGAAATCAACCGCTTCTGACCGTGCCGCGATTTTTCGTGCACAGCCGGAAAATCTTTCATTTACGGAGAACATCAGATGGAAGACAGTATTTTTAAACGCAAGGACTATATTTCGTGGGATGAATATTTTATGGGAGTTGCACATCTTGCAAGTTTCCGTTCAAAAGACCCGAACACGCAGGTAGGAGCTTGCATTGTCAGCGATGACAATAAAATTCTTTCGATAGGATACAACGGACTTCCGAAAGGCTGTTCCGACGATGAATTTCCGTGGTCAAGGGAAGGCGACCAATTGGATACAAAATATCCGTTTGTTACGCATAGCGAACTGAACGCAATCCTGAACTACAGAGGCGGAAGTCTTGAAGGTTCAAAAATGTACGTAACACTTTTTCCGTGCAATGAGTGCGCAAAAGCCATAATCCAAGCCGGAATACGCAATCTGGTTTTTGCCGACAACAAATACGACGGAACGCCGTCCGTGGAAGCTTCAAAGCGGATGTTCAATGCGGCTGGCGTTAGATATTACAAATATCAGCCGACAGGACGCAAACTGGAAATAAAACTTTAGGCGGTAAAATTGCAGGATTCACGGCAAAACATATTTGCCGATTTTATGATTGCGTTTTTTTCCATGAAGACATAGATTTTTAGCCGAACATTTTTGACAGAACATTTTCGGCTTTTTTTTCTTGTAAAAAACATTACTTTTTTGAACGGATTTTTTATAAATCGGAATGATTTTTAAAATCGGCAGGTTCCGCATATTTTCGTTTTCAGCAGATTTTTATCGAAAATAAAAATATTTCACTTTCAGGCGGGAACATTGTTTTTCCGCTTAGATTTTCTGTTCCTGATTCAAAATAAGGTCTACATAAAAATCGGAAAGGCTCATCACAGCTTCGATTGCATCTTCGTCAGTCGGAAGCGCAAAAAGGCTTCCGGCTCCGGTTTCGGGATTTTGCCGCACGACTTCTTTTTTGTGCATTATGTATGAGCTCAATTGGTAAAGAAACGACGACGTAAAATTTGAAGCAAAACTGCGCAAAAGTCCGTTTTCAGGAAGGCTTACCGCGCCGGAATCCTCAAAGCCCCGCAAAAGTTCAAGAATTCCGCTTTTTATCTTAAAAAATTCGCCGTCGATTATTTTTGTAATTTTCCCGTTAAAATACTGTTCCGAATTCACAAAACTGTAAATCTGAAAAATCGGTTCTGATTCGCAAAGCTGAACGTACCGTTTAAAAATCTTTCTGAACGCTTCTTTTATTTCGATTTTGTAAATCTGTCCGCCGTCCATAAGGTTGTCGGGCAAAAAATTCACGGAATCAAGGTAAATTCGGCAATAATCGATGGCGGAAAAATACATTTCTTCTTTGCTGTGAAAATAATTGTACAAAGACGCTTTTTGAATTCCGAGAGAAAATGCAATGTCCTGCAAAGACGTTGAACCTGCGCTTTTTTCAAAAGCCGAATACAAAAATGCATTTATTATGAGTTCCTGCGAAAGCCGTTTTCTTGCCATTTTTAGAATTCCGTTTTTTTATGCCGATTTTTCCCGAACGGAACTGAATCTTTCATTTCGTTCCAAATTGAGATGGCACCTTTTCCGTGTTTTTTTGAATGGTACAAAGCCCGGTCTGCATTTGTTAAAACCTGCTCCAAATCCGAAGTTTCTTTTAAATCGTAATTGGAACATATTCCCATGCTGAATCCCATGAGCCTTCTTTTGGGAATCGAAACTTTGTGGCAAAGAAAACTTTCCAGTTCAGGAATGAAATATTTTGAGTTTTTCAGAGATTCAAAAAGTCTTTCTCCAACACGCTTTGCTTCTTCGCATGACGCATCCGAAAGAATCACCACAAATTCGTCTCCTCCGAAACGCGCAATAAAATCCACCCTTCTAAAAACGTTTTTCAAAAGCTGACCGAATTTCGATATTAAAAGGTCGCCCGCATCGTGCCCGAAAGTATCGTTGTAATATTTAAAATTATCCAAGTCGATAAATGCGACCGTTTCCTGCACAACGAATTTCCGCTTGGACTTGTACCGGCGAAGGCGTTCGTTTTCCAAAGAAATAAATTCCTGAAGCGCCCGCCGATTTTTCAGCATTGAAAGCGGGTCTGTTGAAGAAATGTAAATAAGATGTTCGTTCTGCTTGAACATGACCAGCTGCGACTGAATATTCGAAAGCGCAATGTTCAGAACGTTTATCGTTTCCGCGCTCAAAGGATTTTGCCTGTTCGGATAAATTATGAAGCCGCCCGTAAAACCGAATTTAGAAAGGTTTGCCGTATATGCCTGAAGATTTTTGTCAAACCGGAGTTTCGCATTTTTTATCGGCTCTTTTTCTCTTATTATGTTTTCCCATACGTCAGTTCCGGGCGTTTTTGAAAAAACTTCCTGCGCGGACGACGAAAGATTTTCCCAGCCGGAATCCGTTTTTTCGTAAATGAAAATCGCGTCCGCCATCGTGTAATCAACGCCTGCAAGCACGGTGTTGTACACAAATGTTTTGGCGTTGGCTGAAGCTGCGGCAAATCCCATTATTTTGTTCAAAAACTGATAATTGAACAGCGTTCCCTGAAGTTGGTTCATCAATCTTTGTTTTTCGGCTTTTTCTTCAAGCGCGCCAAGATTTAAGTTCAAAGGCTCAAGCAGAACGTAGTCGTCAAAATATTCTTCCAAAGTCAAATCCGTCTTGAATTTTGTGTAAAAACTTAGGTTCTTTTTTGCCGCAAGTTCCAAGCCTTCCTTAAAATACAAAGCGGAAAGTTCCTTTTCGCCGACAGATTCAAGAGTTTTTGCATATTCGTAGTACATGAACACAAGACGATGTTCCTGCGTTTCGCCGACTTCCAAAAAACTTTTTTTGTATTCTTCGAATTTTTCTCTTGAAAGCTCGATTTCCCGTTCTTCCGCCGCAAGCAGAGCTTCCAGGCAGAAAATCGAAGGCTTTTCGATTGGCGTTATCACCCGTCCGTTGTGAATCACGTTCAAAAGATTTATTTTTGCCCTTGTAATGTCGCCGCGTTCCAACTCGATGAACGTTTTGTAAATCATCATGTCGTTGGATTCGGGAACAAAGGAATCGTAAGTAGTGTCTTCAAGATTAAAAAGATGAATAAAATGAATTATTTTTTGAAGGATTTTGTACGCATCGTCAAAATGGCGAACATAAAAAAGCGCAAACGTAATATTTTTGAGCGTGTTCAGAATTTCAGTGTAGTCGTCAACTTCGCCCAGCCGCCCGATAAAACTGTTTATCAAATCGTATGCGCTGTCGTATTCGGCACTTATCAATGCCTCGTAAGAAAGTCCGTTCCGGATTTTTATGACGGCAAGCAGATTTCCTATTTCGGAACGCAGGGAATTGCACTTGAAGTACCAATCCAGCGCTTCTCCGGTTTTTCCCATATACGAAAGAATTATTCCCTTCCAATGGCAGGCTGTAGAAAGTTCAAAGCGGTTATCGAGCTTTTTTGCCAATTCGTACGCTTCGTCAACTTTTTCCATTACAAGTTCCCTGTACTCTTTGCTTACCAACGTAATCCAGGGAACCACAAGAGCCGTTTTAACGTAATTGTTCATCAGTTTGTGCCGTTTAAGAAGACTCAATATTTCCCGATATTTTTCTATCGATTTGTCTTTGGCTGCGCGCTCCGTTATCAGATAGCCAATCATTTTTACAATGGCATAGGACGACGATTTTTTGTCAGATTGAAGGCGTTGTTCCGCAAGGGCTGCATATTTTAACGCCGTAGGATTAGATTTTTTGCGCATCATGAGTTTTGAAAGATAAATCAATGCGGCAATATCCGTTGCATCGTCATACTGAGATTCCAGCACATTGTTGAAAAAAAGCGATGCTTCGTCGTTTTTGCCGGAAAGATAAAACGCAATTCCCAGTTCCATGTTAAGGATTCGCTTTTGTGCCGCCGTATAGCCTAAGCGTTCGATATTTTCAGCCGTCCACTGCGCCAGATTCAAATTTTGGTCAAGCGCAAGGAAAAGCCTGTTGTTCTTCAAAGATTTGAAGAGAACTTCAAAATTGGGAACACTTTCAATTTGGCAGGAAAAATTTTTCGCCAAATCGGTTTTGTCTTTTATGTTGGAAATATCGTAGAAATTATTCTGATTTGAGATTTCCTCAAAAAAATCGATAACATTTTTGGGGGCGCTTTCAATTTTTATGGAATCAAAACAGAATATTATCCGTCCGTAAAATTCGCTTTTCTCAAGGATTTTTATGATTTCTATAGCTTCCTGCCCCAAAAGCTGTGCGTTCAGAACTATTACGTCCTTGTCAAACAAATGATAAAGAAGCGTAAGCACAGTTTCTCTTACCCGCTTTTTTTCGTAATCGATTTCTTCGTCGATTATCATGTCCTGGCGTTCGTCTGCAATTCCGTATTTAAAATAGGATTCAAAAATCCGCTTTTGCAAAGAATACGCAGATTTTTCAAGCATTTCTTTGGAAGGTTTATTTAATTCGATAATATTTATAAACGGCTTTAGCGGAGAATAATTATCCTGAAGATTTATTTTTTCCACATCGGCATCAAAAAACGAGGGCAGCTGATTCATCAAAGATTCCGTCAGCGACAAAAAGCGAATCCGCTCTTCGCTTTTTTTGAACAGATTCCCGATGAATGAAGAAAAGATTTCATTAAAAGCCATGCGTAAAATTATAGTCATATTGCTTAAAATCCACAACCTTGCTTTTGAAAGCCAATCCAAGCTATACTTGCGCACACGATTAGACAGGAGATTTTTATGGAACAGACGCTTCCCAAAATGCTGAAAAAAACAGCCGCAGATTTTCCAGAAGTTGCGGCACAGATGTCAAAGGATTCGTCCGGTACATTCCAGCCCATTCTGTACAGAGAATTGCTGGACGCTTCGCTGGATGTTGGAGCAGGTTTTCTTGCAAACGGAGTTGCCCGAGGCGACCTGATTGGTCTTATTTCGGATAACAGAAAAGAATGGCAGCAGACAAGCATGGGAATCATGGCTATTGGAGCTGCAGATGTTCCAAGAGGCTGCGATGCAACCATAAGCGATTTGGAAACAATTCTTTCTATAACGGAATGTAAAATCGTTGTTGCCGAAAATTCCGCTCAGGTCAAAAAAATTCTTTCGATAAAAGAAAAGATTCCTTCGATAACTACAATCATCGTTTTTGATGCTGCCGAGGATTCTATCATCGCGGATGCAAAAAAACAGAACGTAACGATAAAATCTTTTGACGAACTTCTGCACCAAGGCCGTACATACAGAATCGAAAATCCCGGAAAAACCGAAGAGGAACTTGAAAAAGGTCAATGGGACGATTTGGCGTGCATAATCTTTACTTCGGGAACGACAGGGCAGCCCAAGGGCGTTGAGCTTACCCACGGAAATTTTCTTACGCAGCTTGACGAACTTCCGGAACGAATCATTCTGAACCCTAGCGACAGGGCAATATGCGTCCTTCCGATATGGCACGTTTTTCAACGCCTGTGCGAATACGTAATCATGATTCAAGGCGGAGTTATATGCTATTCAAAACCGATTGGAAGCATCCTTCTTGCCGACATTCAAAAACTTAATCCGACTCTTATGCCTGCCGTTCCGAGGATTTTTGAGGCGGTTTACGACGGAATTACAAGAAAAATGCGCACAACAGGCGGGATTGTGCTAGGAATGTTCAACTTTTTTGTAAAAACGGCAATCATCCATTCAAGAATGACCAGAAAAATGCTGAACCAAAACCCGTGCTTCACAAGATATTATACCGTTGCATGGTGGTTCCTGTTCTTCATTCCGTGGATTTTGCTGTGGCCTCTAAAAGGACTTGGAAACCTTATCGTGTTCCGCAAAATAAAATCGATGCTCGGAAAGAATTTCCGCGCGGGAATCGCAGGCGGAGGCGCATATCCTTCAAACATAGACGAATTCTTTTGGGCGATAGGCGTAAAAATCGTGGAAGGCTACGGAATGACCGAAACCGCCCCCGTAATATCGGTTCGCCCTATTTCAAATCCCGTGTTCGGAAACGTGGGTTCTCCAATCCGCGGCGTAAAAGCAAGAATCGTTGACAGCGAAGACGGATTTGTCCTGAAACGCGGCGAGTTCGGTTCAATCCAAATCAAAGGCGGAACCGTTATGCGCGGTTACTACAAAAGCCCCGAACTCACGGCAAAAGTTATGACGGTCGACGGCTGGCTTGACACGGGCGATCTCGGAATGATGACAATCCATGACGAAATCGTTATAAAAGGCAGAAAAAAGGACACGATTGTTCTTCGCGGCGGAGAAAACATCGAGCCGGTTCCGCTTGAGCAAAAACTGAACGAATCACGGTTCATAAAACAGGCGATTGTTGTCGGCCAGGATCAAAAATATCTTGGCGCACTGATTCTTGTTGATGAAGACGAAATTAAAAACTACGCCGCCGAAAACGGAATTCAGTACGACACTTACGAAAATCTTCTAAAATCCGAGGATATTTTCAAACTTTACGATTCCGAAGTGAACAGCCTTGTAAATCCCAAAAACGGATTCAAGATGTTCGAAAGGATAAACAAATTCGCCCTGATTACAAAGAATTTCGAAGTCGGCGTGGAACTTTCCGCAAAGCAGGAAATCATGCGCTACAGACTTTCCGAAATCTACAAAGAGCAGATTAAAAATATTTTCACAGAAGAAAAAGAATAGAAAACCGGCGCATTTGACGCTAAAGATTTATTTCAAATGTGCCTGATTTTTTGTCTTTGGAAAGTTTGTCCGTGTTTTTCAGCATGAACAAACTTATTTTGTCTCCGCTTGAAATACCGATTTTTGAAGAATCAATAACCAGCGAAAGCCCTAAGTTTGTGCAGGCATAGCAGCAAAATCCTTTTTCGGGAACAAAAAATCTGTCGCTTGCAATCCTGATTTCGTTCTCTTTGGGAAAACTTTTTCCGCCTTCACGCAAGGTTTCTTTTTTATCGATTCCGCCGCTGTTCTCTTTTTTTTCGAATCTTTTTTGCGCGAACACAAAACTGACCACCGCCCTTTCCTTTGGAAGCCCCGCATTCTTGGACAATTTCAAAAGACGGGACGGTGCGTCGTCGGTGGAAAAATCAAAATTGCACCATTTAACTTTTCCGCCGTATTTTGCATTGAATCCGTTCATCGGGCATTCCAAAATGTGCGGGCATGGAGAAACAATGTCAAATTGTTTGCGGATAAATCTGTTCCGCATAAGGCTTACAAAATGTGCTGCGGTAGGCATTCCGGGTTCCGCTATAAAAATCGACGGGAAATCCGTTCCGTAGGATAAAAGCTGGCGAATCTGCTTATCGGCAATTTTTTCCGGAGCTTCCGGGGAGATTTGGCTTAACTCGTTGTACATATTTGCACACGATATGAAGGCTGCCTTTTTATTCACAACCGCGCCGCCGCTGCCCTTTATGCGGACGATATTCCAATGAGGAGGTGCTTTTTTTTCTTTGGGCGGAAGCCGCGCGGCAACGGAAAGATAAATATCTTCGCCGAGCGCCATAGCTGCTGAAGAAAGGTCTATGCAATACCACGTAAGTTTTTTTTCGCGCAATTCAGGGCGGCTAAGCCACATTGCAATAACGACGGTCAAGGGACTGCTTCCAATGTCGATGCAGCAGTCTCCGTCGTTCAGATTGAATGCATTTTCAGGCAGATTTGAAAAAATCCTTGTGAAACGCACCAGATTCCACCACGAAAAATAACGCACATAAGCGGAAAGTTCTTCGTTCGCGTTCATGTAGCCCATGCGCCGCTCTTCACGCTCGTCGGTAAGCCTGTGCGACAAATTTCGGATATCCCTGTGAAGCTGCACGAACTGCCTGCTGTTCAAAGGTCTTACGCCCTGCACAATTTCATCAAAATTCTCAAGGACAATTCGGCTTTCTTTGGAAAGTTTTGCAGAATCGAACATCTTTTGAACGGAACGGACAAGCGCATCTTTTTCCCGATTGATTTTTCTCGGAACAAAATCAGAATTATAAAAATCCTTTTTGCCATTTTGAAAAGGAAGTTTTTCATTTTGAGCAATGCGCTTTTCAAGTTCCTTTTTTGAACCGTTCCGTTCAAAATTGCCCTTTAATTTTGAGTGCGTTTTTGAGTTCGATTTTGCGCTGGAGGACTTTTTGCTGAACTTATCGTAAAATTTTTCCGGCATCCGTTCTGTTCCTTTAAAAGTATAAAATCGGCGGCAATTTTAAGTCGCTTTTTAAAAATGATTTTCTATAATCCTGTACGCGATTATGTTCACAATTCCTTTTCCCTTGTACTTTTTCATCTCGTAAAGTTCCGGGTGCTGTTCCAGATATTCGGGCAATTTTTTTACGCCGTATTGAAGAATATCAAAATCGGATTTTACACGCTTTATGTAAGAACCTGCCGCACTTACATTCGTAAATCCGTCCTCGTCCTGATACGTATTTGAAGCGATTTTCAAAAGATTATTCAATTCCGTTTCAAGTTTATTTTTTGACCTTGAGACAAAGTTTTCCTGCGGCAAGCCGTTTGTCTGTTCCGACGATTTTTCCGCGCGGGCTGCATTTCCGAGCCGTTCAAGATAGAAAAATTTGTCGCAAGATTTAATGAATGCCTCGCTGGTAGATTCTTTTCCGATTCCTATTACAGTTTTTCCGACTTCCCGAATCTTTATTGCAAGCGGAGTAAAATCGCTGTCGCTTGAAACGATTGCGTATATGTCGTAGTTGGAATTGTACAAAAAATCCATCGCATCGATTGTCAATGCCATGTCGGTTGCGTTTTTACCGCGTGCGTAATCAATCTGCTGAATCGGCTTTATTGCCAACTGCCTAAAATCTTCTTCCCAATTTTTTAAGTTTTCTTTAGTCCAGTTGCCGTACGCCCTTTTTACAACAATTCTGCCGAAAGCAGAAATCTCGTAAATTGCCGACTCCATTTTCTTTTCCTGCGTATTGTCGGCATCGATTAAAAGCGCAATCGTTTTTTCATTTTCCTGCATTTTCTCTCCTTAATAAAATCTTCAATACATTCTCACGATTCATTCCGAACCGGAAATTATTCTGCAACTCAAGAGGCTTAGCCAAAAGCTGCAGTTTTTATACAAGCCTGTTCTTCCCGTCAAGGAACCTTAAAGACTCTGAATCAGAGTTTCGGTGCCTTTTGCAAAAGCTCCGCCTAAAAAAACCGCATTCACCCGCCGTTTTTAGGCTTCTTTTTAGCGCAAAAATACAGTTCCGTAAGTTCTTCCCGCAAAAGATGAATTTGGTTTATAAGCTCAAGATTTTTGCTCACGGAATCCGCATCGTCCAAAATCTGATTTCTGGCTCCTTCTATCGTGAATTTCTTTTCATAGATAAGATATTTTAGACGAAGAACAAGTTCCAACTCCCGCCGACTATAAATACGCCTTCCGCCTATGTCCTTTTCCGGAGCGAATCCGGGAATCACATCTTCCCAATATCGAAGAACATGAGCCTTAACGCCTGCGATTTCCTCAACCTCGCCGATTGAATATGTCTTCATTTTTCAAACCTGTCTTCCCATTTTTGACGGCTTGCTTTTATTTCAAACTGAACGGGAATTTTATCGAATCCCAAATCTTCCCGAACTCTGTTTTTAAGATATGTCATGTAAGTTTCGGGAACGACTTCCGGTCTGGTTGCAAAAATCAGGAACGAAACAGGATTCGTGCTTTTTTGGGTCATGTAGCGAATCTTAAAATGCGCAGTCCTGCTTGCAGGCGGCGGATATTTAAAAAGCCAGTCCTTTAACGCCATGTTCAAAGCAGCCGTGTCCACTTTGTGAAAAAGCTGACCGTGCATTTGAATAGCCTCGTCAAGCAAATCCTTTATGCCTTTTCCTTCAAGCGCGGAAAGCGGAACAATCGGCGCAAATTCCATCTGCCCGAACATTATGTTTATCCATTCCTTGCGCTTTTTGAACGCTTTTTTATCCTGCGATTCCTGAGTATCCCACTTGTTAAGAACAAAAATTATTCCCCGCCCGCGCTCAAATGCCAAACTGCATATTTTCTTGTCCTGTTCCGAAAGCCCTTCGTTTGAATCTATCATCAAAAAGACAATGTCGCAGCGGTCAAGAGTTTTAATTGCCCTGTTCACGGAATAATATTCGACATTTTCATGAACTTTAGCTTTTCTTCGGATTCCTGCCGTATCAAGGACTTCAAATTTCCTGTTCCGATATTCAAACTCGCCTTCAACAGTATCTCTGGTTGTGCCCGCGTAATCGCTAACGATAGAAAGATTTTCATGCGTAAGCCTGTTTGTCAGCGTGGATTTTCCTGTGTTCGGTTTTCCCACGATTGCAATCCGTATGGGAAGCTCTTCCCGCTTAACCTCTTTTACGTTGGAAAAATCGCAGCGTTCCGTAAGCCGTTTTTGCAAACTTCCGATGTTGTCGCCGTGTTCCGCCGAAATAAAGAAAAGCTCTTTAAATCCGAATTGCGCATAATTCCACGAAGCGCTTTCGTTCCTTCCGCCTTCAGCCTTGTTTACAACGGCAATAAGTTTTTCCCAATGCGGACGCATTTTCTTAATGAATTCCTCGTCCTCGCCGGTGATTTTTCCCGCTTCCAAAATCAGAATTACAATGTCCGCTTTTTCAATCATTTCGAGGGAACGTTCCACCACCAAATCATCAAGGACGGCTTCCATAGTTCCGATGTTCCGCTGAAGTTTATAGCCGCCCGTATCAACAAGATGAACGGGATTTCCGTTTATGATTGCGGTTCCTTCAACAGGGTCGCGGGTAACTCCGGGCGTAGGGTCTACAATCGCAAGCCTGCGCTGCATTAATCTGTTGAAAAGCGTGGATTTTCCCACATTAGGTCTTCCCGCAAGAACAACAAGCGGAAGACCTTCGTAAGTCCGTCTTGCCATTCCGTTAAAACGCTCTTCCTGTGGTTTTGCAGAATCAAATAAAGACTCTTCCTGAGCGGAATCATTTTCCGTATCCTCCGCAGCGGGATTTTCCAATTTTTCAATGAGTTTTATTTCGTCCGAAACCTGCTTAGGCTTCGAGAAATCGGGCTTTCGCTTTTTTTTTGCCATATTCCCTCTTGTGCTTCCGAAAAATCAAAGCTTATTCAAACGTTTTGACGAAATCGCCTTGAGTTCCACAAGCGAGAATTGAGAGAGCATTTTTTTGCTTCTTGAAATCAGATTCGGGCTCATGCTCAACGAACGGATTCCCATTCCTGCAAGAACAAGAATGCTTTCTTTTCTGCCTGCCATTTCTCCGCAAACGGAAAGCGGAATGCCTTCTTTTTTTGCATTAACCATTGTCATAGAAATAAGGCGCAAAACCGCAAGGTCAAATTCATCGTACAAATCGCTGACGTTGATGTTTTCCCTGTCAACCGCAAGCGCATATTGAGTAAGGTCGTTTGTTCCTAGACTGAAAAAATCGCTGACTTTAGCAAGACAGTCCGAAATAACGGCGGCGGCGGCAGTCTCGACCATTATTCCAATCGGGACTTTTTCATCGAAGGGGATTTTTTCCGCAGCAAGTTCATCTCTGACTTGATGCGCAAGCGCAAGGCACTGTTCCACCTGCTCCGTAGACGTGATAAGCGGAAGCATGATTCTAAGTTTTCCGTAAACGCTCGCCCTGTACAAAGCCCTAAGCTGAGTTTTAAAAACCTGCGGATAATTCAAGCTGAGCCGAATAGCGCGCATTCCCATCAAAGGATTTTTTTCCTGAAAGGTGGGAATATCCACGGAATTGATAAGTTTATCGCCTCCCGCATCCAGCGTCCGGATGGTGACAGGCTTATTTTCCATGATTTCAAGAACTTTCCTGTACGCCGCAAACTGCTCTTCCTCATTAAAAGCGCGGGCAGCCGCATGACGGGAAGTATCGGTCTTAGCCATATAAAGGAACTCAGTCCTGAAAAGACCTATTCCGTCGGCTCCGTGCCGCTTGGCAATTTCCGCCTCTTCCGTGGAACCGATGTTCGCATAAATCTTAAAAAGCTCCCCGTCCTTGGTCATGGCAGGCTTATCCCTGTATTCAAGAAGACTTTCCTGCTCTTTTAGAATATCTACGATTTTTTGCCTGTAATCGTCCAGCGTTTGAGAATCCGGGTCAACAAGGATTTCAGCCGCCCCCGCATCGATTATTACAGTCTGACCGTTTCTTACTTTTTCTCTAACCCCGTTTTCATGAACGCCCACAAGAGTCGGAATCCCGTAGTTTCTTGCAAGAATTACAACATGACTTGAGATTCCGCCTTCTGTAAGCACAAGACCTGAAATCTTACGCTTGGAAAGAATGATTGTGTCCGTAGGGCTTAAAGACGAAGCAAATATTACACTTCCGTCGGGAACCATATTTATGTCGAAGGGATTTATTCCGAGCATTTCGTTCAGAACCCTGCCGAAAATGTCGGTGATGTCCTGCGCCCGCTCGGAAAGATATTCGTTTCCCGCGCTCCTCAGACGGGAAGCATATTCTTCCGCCTTAAAGTCAAGCGTGTATTCGATATTGTAAAGCGTTTTTGTATATTCATCCTTGACCTCTTTTAGAAAAACAGGGTCGGAAAGCATAAGAACGTACGCTTCAAAAATCTCACGCTGAATAGCATTTTCCTTTTCATCAGGAAGCCTTGAAAGCTTTTCGGAAATATCCGCAGAGACAATTTCCTTGGCGTTCACAAACCTTTTCCAGCCCTTTTCAAGGTCTGTTTCAAGAATCTTGCTTTTGGGAACAACACGCTTTACCGTTTCAGGGATAACAAACGCACTGCCGATTCCAACGCCGTCGGCTGCCGAAATGCCTAAAAATACTTCCATAGGAAGGCATTATAACAAATGAGTTTGAAAGATGTCAAATAAAGGGATTGCAGGCAGAGCTTTGCGGATTTGAAGTTGAAGTCGAAGCGTAGGCAGCGGCGCAGGCATAAAAAAAGCGGCGGCACAAACGAAATACCGAAGACTTCATTTGCACCGCCTGCTAAAAGTCGGGTGAGCGGAACTCGAATCCGCGACCGCTTGCCCCCCAGACAAGTAAGCTAACCAACTGCTCTATCACCCGAAGACGTATGCAGTTTACGCAATTCTTCAAAAAGAATCTAGTGGTGAGGATATCTTTAAACCTTGATTAAGGCTTCGTTCATCCGATTGCTGCTCGTATGTCCGTCTCACGAATCGGGCAAAGCCCGATTCGTGCTAGCTGGCTTGTACAAGTTTTCCGGAAGGAAAACTTGGGGCGGCGGGCGAGGAATTAGAGGTGCAAGAGCCGTTTTTCCGCCGACCTTCCTCCCCTAAAACCCACCTTCCTTGGGCACGACCAAAGGGCTTAAGCCCTTTGGAATCCCGGTGGGTCTTGAAAGGAAGAGAATAGGGACGGGCATATTAGAGGAATCGTTCATTTGATTATTAGCTGTATGCCCGTCTCACGAATCGGACAACTGTCCGATTCGTGCAAGCAGAGGATTCTTAGGGGTACACCCCTAAGCAGTGCGAGGAAAAGGGAAGGGGCCATAGGGGAAAAGTAAGGTGGCTTATACAAGTTTTCCGCCGTATGGCTGTACATATGCCCTTAAGCCTATGCATTATGAGCGACTATCAGTCTAAGTCAGACTTTTTTAATGTTTCCGTCCATTTTTGCATCAGTATTCCGAATGCGACTCCCACATTCAAACTTGCCTTCAGTCCGACCATTGGAATCGTTACTCTGCCGTAAGCCGCTTTTTTCAAGGCTTCGGGGCTTATCCCTAATTCTTCCGAGCCGATTATGCAGATTCCTTTTTGAGGAAAATCGAATTCTTCTATTGGGATTCCGCCTGTTTCCAGGGCAAAAATCGGTTCGTCTTCGGAAAGTTGCTCTAAAGGAATGCGTTCCCAATCCATCGCTTCAATGCAACCCATCGCGCTTCTTACAGCTCGCGGCTGCTCCGGGGAAACGCAGAACGGAGAAATGTAGATTTTTTCCGCCCCCATGCCTTCCGCAGTTCTGAATATAGAACCAAGATTGAACGGCGAACGTATGTCTTCGGCATAGATTTTAATTCCCGGAAAGAAATTGCGCTTTTTTACAACGCCTTTTTCGTCTGTGGAAGGGGAGTGCGGAGCGATGACCAAATCCCATTCGGCAGGAAATGTTCCGATTATTTTTAAAAGATGATTTCTTGCCGTGTTGCACAGCCTCAGTTCGTTAAAAGGCTTTGCCTCAAGAAGAGTTGTAAGTTCCGATTTTGCTTCCGGCGGAAGTTTTGGGTCTTTTAGTAAAACTTCGGTGATTTTTTTTGTGTAGTCTGCACGGCTCATATTCTTGAACGAATATTCCGTTCCTTTTTCCGCGATTCCTGCGATGTCTCGTTCCAATGCGCCGAATGTCAGGGCTAGTTTTCGGCGTTTTTGTCCGCCGTTCAGTTCAAAAAGTTTTTCAGGCTCAATCATCAGAAATCAGTATGCGGATTTTAGAATGTCAAAAAGGTCGTCAGTTGTCATGCTGCGTGGAAGTCCGTTCATTATGTCGAGTTGGCCCGCATCTTCTGCCACCAGCGCAAGTTGGTCTACCGTAAGCGAAAGTTCTTTTAGCCGCGTCGGAAGATTCGCCTTTGCCAGACGTTGCCTTATGCTGTCCGCAAATGCTTGGGCTGCTTCTTCCGCACTGTGATTTACGTCGCTTGCGCCCATCTTTACAGCGATTCTCTTCAGCTTTTCCGCCTTGTATTTTTTTGCGTCCTCAATTACATACGGAAAAAGAATTGACGCTACCAACGCCCTGGATATTTTATACCTTGCGTTCAGCGTTGTCGAAAGTAGAGTCGCAATTCCCACGGAACTTGTCGCCGCCGCAATCGAGGCAAGCGAGCCTGCCTGCGAAAGAAGAGTTTCTTCAGGGGTGGTAACTTCCAGCGATTTTGAGCCGTCCAGTGCCAGCTTCATAAGCTCCACGGACTTTTCCGAAAGCATATCGCTGAAAAACGATGCCTTTTGCGAAAGGAATGATTCCACCGCAAGGCAAAGCGTTTCTATCGCTATCGAAGATTTTTGATTTTCCGTAAGAGTTACCGTCAGATTCGGATCCCACAGAACAAGTTTGCATACGCCGTCCTGCGTGTTTACGATTTTCAACTGATGGCTTCGGGAATCTACCAAAGGAAGGGAGTTTCCGAAGATGAATGGGGCTCTGCTTGTAGTGGGGACGCAGATTAGCGGAATCGATGCCGCAGTCGGAACAGAACCTTCAAAATAGTCGTATATACTGCGTTTTTCGTTGGCCAAGGCTGCGACCGCCGCTCCCATGAGCATTGCCTTTGCGCCGCCCACAGCGATAATTCCGTGTGCATGTCCGTTTTGCGCCAATGACAATGCCTGCTCTATTTCTTTGGAGTTTGCGCTGTCGGTTATGTTGTCGTATATGAAATATTCAATTTTTCTTTCGAGCAGCGGCTGAAGCACCTTTGATTCGACTCCCACCTCTTTAAGAACCGGATCAAGAATGACCATGAACTTGTCTCCGAAGTTTTTGATGTAATGTGCAAGCCTGTTGATTGTGTAAGTGCCAAGAACAATGTTCTGCGAAATTTTGAAGATAAAATCACTCATTTTTATACCTCTGCCGTGCATCAGCGTAAAACTTTAAACAAAAAAAGACGGTTTTTCATTCCGTCTTTTTTATGTTCCAAAAAATAATTTTCTGCACAAATATCAGTCGAATCGCAAGGAATTACAATCCGAAGCTTTCCATCAGCCTATCGGCGGCTGAAGAGATTGTCGCATTGTTCAGATAATTCGGATCTTGAAGTTTTGCCTTTACTTCCGCAATTCTGTCCGCACGGACATCAGGAGTTTCGGCAGCGACTTGGTTCATATAGTAAACTTCTGCGGCTTCCCTTGCTTCTGCAGAAACGGAAATTGAATCGGAACCGTAGCTTGATTTTTCCGTTTCGTTTGTGCGGCGTGAGTTCTGTGCGTTGTTAAGAGGATTTATTCCTCCAATCTTGTCTATGCTCATCATTTTCGCCATAGCCTCCTACACTCTAATTATCGGTAGATTCATCGGAATTATGAATTCTTTTTACGCCGGAAATAAAAATCGCAAATTCACCTTTTATTGAATCCCGTGTAGAAAAATCTTCGAGCATTTCTTTGGCGGTTCCTTCAATAATTTCTTCGTGCAATTTTGTCAATTCCCTGCCGATCACAATCTTGCGACCATTATCAATATCGGCAATATCTGAAAGTAACTTTACAATTCTGAAAGGACTTTCGTACAAAATTACCGCATCACCACAGGAAAAAAGTTCCTTTAGCCTTCGTCTGCGTTTTCCGGGACTTGGCGAAAGAAAACCTTCGAATACGAGTGTTTTTCCGCCAGTGCCGGCGACGCTAGCCAACGCCGAAAACGCACTTGCTCCGGGAATCGGAACAACGGCGTGTCCGGCTTTTCTTGCCAGTTCCGCAAGCACAGCTCCCGGATCGCTTATTCCGGGAGTTCCGGCATCGCTTGCATAGGCAACGTCATTTCCGCTGTCAAGAATCCGGATAATCTTTTCCGCCGCCTTTTCTTCGTTCTGCGAGCGGCAGCTGATCATCTGTTTTTTTATATCGTTGTGAACAAGAAAACCTTTATTTTCCAAAGCGTTCAAAAGTTCCAGCGTGCGTCTAGTGTCTTCCGCCGCAATCACAGGAACTTTCTTAAACGTTTGAACCGCACGGAAAGTTATGTCGTCAAGATTCCCGATTGGTGTTCCAACGATATACAGATTTGACATGGCTCATTATAGAACGATTTTTTGGGTTTAACAATACTACGGCTTGCGTTCCAAAAACGTTTTAGTCTTTTGCGGAAAAATAAAAAAACGGTTTTTGCGCAAAAAATTTTCAGGTTGCCTGCGCTCGATGTTACGTGTTATATTCTTAGATGAATCACAATCAACGGAGGTGTATATGACAGAGGAATTGGAAATTAAATTAAATCTGTATCTTGCAAATCAGATGGTCGATTACGTGAAAAAACACAATTTGCATTGGAATTTGACGGGACCGGCGTTTTTTACTCTTCACGAAAAACTTGAAGAATTATACGACGAGACAAACGACATTCTTGACGAGGTTGCGGAACGTATCCTTGCGCTTGGAGGAAAGCCGGTTTCCAATATGGTGGGTGCACTGGCGATTGCAACGATTAAAGAATTGGAAGACGGTGCAAAATCAGCGGAACAGACGATTCATGTACTTATTTCTGACACGGAATATTGGATTAGAGATTCCAAAGAAATCGTGGAACTTGCCGAAAAAGAGGGCGACCATGTTACTGCAGATATGTTCAACGGCTATACCAAAAACTATCAAAAATTGGCATGGATGCTGAAAGCGTATAACAGCTAGATTTTTGCATTTTGCTCGGACTTTCGAGAGTCTGTGTGAAAGGCGGATTTTTATTACGATTATAAAATCGGGGCGCAAGGTTTTGCGTCTCGATTTTTTTTACACGGTTGTGTAACGCATGGACACAGGATGAGAGGAATTTTTGCATGCGGTTTTTGGAGTGAAAAACAATCCGCTGCATTTAATGTTTTTAGACGCCCCTATCTATATCTATTAGATAGCCTTATCTAATTGGTTCATATCGCCGTATCTAATGAGTTTAGATACAACTATCTATGCATATCAGATCGAGGCATCTGAAAGTCTTGAAACGCCTTGCGTTTTTTCGGCAGGTAAAATAAAAATCCCGCAACCTAAAATCAAGATTGCGGGAGCGAATAGGAGCGGCGGAATTAAAAACATTCCGCCGATTTTCTTGTACTAAAAAGATTCGCTACATAACTTCCGTTATCTGAAGTTTTACAGTGCCGTCTCTTTGAGTAACGGTTATCTTGTACTTTTTGCCCAGAGTAAGATCGCTTACAGTGCAGTTTTCAGAGCCGCCTGAAGAGTTTTCAAATAGTTCAACCGGTGCTGCCCCTACTAAAACTGTGTTTTGATCTTTTTTCATGCCGTAATGCGGAGCTCCCCAAGTCTTTTTTGACACGACTTTCCAAGCGTGGTCTTTTTTTGTTGTTGTAAACTCGTATTCGTAAGTCCCTGAGGAAGGCTCGCTTTTGGTCCACTGCACAGTTTCGACAGACCATCCTTGCATAGAACCTACGATTCCGCCTTCGGAAAGGTCTGCAGGAGACGTATCTTTTGTGATTTGCAGATTTGTGATGGTGTATGTTCCTGCATTTTTGATAAAGAACTTCAAATAACGTTCGCCGTCTTGTCCTATGAAACCACTAAATACGTTTTTAACCGTATCACAGTTAAACCAATCGTTTTGGTTTGAAGAGCTCATTTGATAAAATTGGGATGGAAGTGAGCCGGTAAACGAGACCGTATAATAACCTTTTGAAGCCGAAACCGGTCCATACACAAGAGTTAAAATTGTGCCGGCCGGTGTCTTTTTGTTTACGGTTACGGATACTGATGTTTCCGTCGCTCCGCTATTTATCGTAACAATTCCCGGATTTCCTGTGTCGTTTTCAAGTTTCCATTTGCCGTTAGTGCCGTCTATTTCTGTAACAGTGTTCGTAGCCGTTGTTTGCTCTGCCGTAAGCTTTTCTGCTCCGGACGGCTCTGTAGTTGAAACCTTCATTTGTGCAATTTCGACGAATTGGTCTTTAGGCCCTTTTGTTTTATTCTGGAAGAACTTAATTTGCCAATTACCAGCCGAAAACAGTTCAGAAACATTAATCTCAAAATACAGCGAAGTTCCTGCAGGTTTTGGAGGAACTGTGCAACTTGCTAATAATTCGTTTGTGCTTTCCTTTTCAATGCGGATTGTTCCTTCAAAACCGGTGTTTTTGAAAGCAATATAGTTTTTGCCTTTTTGAAATCTTGTCTTGTAGAAGGTATGATAATTGTTACCATCGATTTCTTTATCGCTTTTGATGGAGCATTGCGTCTTTATGGAATCTTTTGTCATATCGTATACCGTAAAAGACGCATTGTTTTGATACATATTGCCGCTTGCCCATAGTCCCCACATTTTGTACGGCTTTTTATTCCAATCGATGTAATTGTTCCAGCAATCAAGCGTCTTTACATTTCGTACCTGAAAATTGCCTTTCTTTAGCGCAATTCTTACGTCAAGAGACTTTCCTTTGTTATTGTCGTCCACAAAAAAGAGATAACGCTGTTCTGTCCAATCTGCGGTCGCTTTTACAGGAGCAAGAGCGATGTTTTTGCCTTCTGCCTTGTTGCAAACGGAGAATTCAAGGCTTTCCGCTTTGTCGGCTTTTATTTCAAACGTGATTTCATACATACTGCTTTTTTCAAACGTTGTTGTTTGGTAGATGTAGGCATCCCATTTGTTTGCAGGAGAATCGGAGGCAACCGCCGTAAGCGCATCTCCTTCTTCTTTGAGTGTTACCGTTCCGTCAAAAGTATCTTCTTTCCACGCTTTCCAGTTTCCGCCTTCTTTTAGCTCGACATTTACGGTGAACTCTTTTGTGGCAGCCGCACTTCCTTTTTTAATTGTTGCTGTCAGTTTGACCGTGATTTTTCCGACTCCTGCGGGTCGTGTAACAGTTCCGTCGGCTTTGATGATGTCGCCTTTGTCGGACGACCAAGTGATTTTAACTTTGTTTTCGCCTGTGCCGTATTCGGTGGGAAGCGAAAGATTTTTATCTTCGTTTATTTCCGTTTCCGCAAGGGTGAGCGCCGATTTTGCGTTCTGCACGGCGGTGTTGTCTTCCGGCTTTGCGACTTTATGATAGACGGAAATCTTAAATTCTTTGGTCTCTGAAATTCCGTTCTTAGAAAGAGTTGCCGTAAGGGTTACGATGGTTGGGCCACCCGCAGTTTCGGGACGGGTAATAGTTCCGTCGTTTTTGATGACATCGGTATTGTCGGATGACCAAGTGATGGTAACTTTGTTTTCGCCTGAGCCGTATTCTGTGGGAAGCGAAAGATTTTTATCTTCGTTTATTTCCGTTTCCGCAAGGGTGAGCG
>CALHVG010000022.1 GCA_938039145.1 uncultured Treponema sp. | reverse complement strand
CCCGAATATTTTATTTGACAGCACAAAATTTACGCCTATAATTTTATGTATGTTTTTGGAGATTGAAAAGTTCGCTCCTGCAAAAATCAACATCGGATTAAAGGTTCTGCCGAAAACTGAAAATCAAGACTATCATCAGATAGAAAGCATTTTTCAGACAGTAAATTTACGAGACAGGCTTTGCGTAAAAGTTATAGGCGGATATGACAGCTGTTGTGTGACATGCAGCAACATGGCTCTACCCAAAAAGAACACAATCACCTGCGCATACGAGGCTTTTAGGGAAGTTTCCGGACTTAAAAGACTTTTAGGAGTCCATGTCGAACTGGAAAAAAAAATTCCGCTAGGAGGAGGACTCGGCGGAGGTTCTTCGGACGCCGTCGCAATGATAAAAGCCTTAGAGGAGATACACAAAATACAATTGACAGATTTTCAGCATGAAAGAATAGCTGAAAAAATCGGAAGCGATGTGTTCTTCTTTTTTCACTGCGACAAAAACGGGAACGCCTGCGCGCTCGTTTCAGGTCGCGGTGAAATTGTAAATGACATAAAACCCCGTTCAGACTTACTTTTTGTGCTGGCTTTTCCAAAGATTCACAGCTCAACAAAGGAAGCCTACAAACTAGTTGACGATTACTATTCGCACGGGAAAAACGATGGAATCAGGTATCCTGATTTTTGGGAACTAAAAAAGATTTATAACACTTCCATAAATCGCTGGAATTTTGTAAACTCTTTTACAGCCCCTTTGTCCGAGCGTTATCCGGAAATCGGAAATGCTCTGCAATGCATCCGGCAAAGCGGTGCTTTGTTCTCTGAAATGTCAGGCTCCGGATCTACTGTTTTTGGAATCTTTGATTCAAGCCAGAACCAAAAGCGTTCTGTTGATGCTTTAGTATCAAAAGGGTTTTCAGCTGCCATGGCGGTTTGAACCTAAGGATAATCCAGATCTAGTTATGGAGGATAAAAGTGCAGATCACTGAATTGCGTATCAGAAAAGTTGATGATGACACAAAGTTAAGGGCTTACGTCACTGTGACGTTCGACAATTGTTTTGTGGTTCACAATGTAAAGGTTATAGAAGGACAGAACGGTCTTTTTATAGCGATGCCCAGCAGAAAGACTGCTACCGGAGAATATAAGGATGTAGCTCATCCGATAAGTCCTGAATTCAGAACCGAATTGCAGGGAAGAATAGTGGATGAGTATAATGCAGGTCATGTAGAGACTGCCGCCGTAGGCGAGTAGCCTCTTTACAGATAACATTGCGACGTCGGCAAGCGGTAAGCCCCCGGCTTTTGGTGCCGGTATTCCACTGGTTCGAATCCAGTCGTCGCAGTAGATAAGACTGTCTAAAAAGTTTCCGCTTTTTCTACAGTCCGCAGAATTCAAAATAGATGCCGCACGTTCAGGCGGCTTTGTTTTGAAAAGCCCTAAATAAAGGAATCTTGCCCAAAATAAGTGTTCGGGCAAGACCTTTTTACCGTCGAAAATGAAATTTAAATTCAGACTTCCCGGATTTTTTGTATTCGCTTTTGTTTTTTGGATTTTTCCGCTTTCGCTTCTTTCAGCAGAGCCTTCAAAACAAAGGGACGATTTAATTTTGTCTGCAAAAAATTACCTTGGAACTCCGTACAGATACGGCGGAACTTCCAGAGCGGGAATCGATTGTTCAGGATTCGTGTACATGGCGGCACTGGATGCGGGAGTTGCAAAACTGCCCAGAACCGCACAGGGAATCTACAACAAAGTTGAAAAAATTCCCGATTCGGAAAGAATAACCGGAGACCTGGTGTTTTTTACGGTTAATAGACGTATTTCGCACGTTGGAATATATCTTGGCGACGGAAAATTCATTCATTCAGCAAGCGACGGGCCTTCAACAGGAGTAATCATAAGCAAACTTTCGGAAAACTACTGGAAAAACCACTACTTTGCATCCGGAAGATTCATTTCTACAGAAGAAAAAAAAGCTGAAGCCACGGAAGAAAAATCCGCTCAGGAAAACCGGGGCATAACACAGGAAACAAAATCCGAATCCAAACTAAAAGCCGAACAAAAACCAAAAGCAAAATCTAAGCAAAAGGCAAAGCCTGAACAAAAAACGGCAACAAAGAAAGAAAACGGAACTGAAAACAAAGCAAAGCCCGAAAATAAAAAAAACACAGAAGAAAACGGCACAAATTTTACGGTAGACATTACAGGCTTTTTTAATTGGGGAATCAATCAAGCTGAAAAAAATCCGTTTGTCGCAAGAGGCGGCTCCGCCCGGATGGACATTCGGACTGTCAGCTGGGCGATAAATCCCGGACTCTTCGCAGAACTTGATTACCTGCACAACGAAAACAACAGCTTTTCACAGAACATTACGATTCCGATTGGCACAAGCCTTTCCCTCAAAAAATTTATGGGAATATATGCGGGCATTGTTGTTCCTTTTGAACAAAATGAAGAAAGCGTCGAAAAAAATAAATCGACAATTCAAACAGTGTTCGGAGTTAAGTTTCAAGGGCCTGAAATGCCGTTTGGAAAAATCACGGCGCTTTTTACGCAGGACATATCCTACAATTGCAAGTTTCCGTTTGAAAACGAAAAAGCGACTTCGCCGGCGGAATTAATCGGAACAAATCTTGTTATGAAAACAGGACTGACGTTCAGGTTCAAATCCTAGACGAATCAACTTTCCGCACGTTTTCGCACGCAACAAGATTTACCCCGGAATGCATAAAATCCCTTACGATAATGTCGCCAGTCTTTATAGGGGCGGGAATTGTAATGCGGCGCACAAACTGCATACTTCGTAAAAGAGCTTCTTTCGGGATTTCGCCTGCGGTTTTTGCGGAAACCATCGGGCGTTCTCCCGCAGAAACGGCAACCGTGCAAGTCAATGTCCGAGACGGAGATGTAAGTTCCTTTTTTGCGTATTCCGAGCCTCTGTTGCAGGCGTTGCCGCTTACTTTCATTTCGTCGCCGCTCATGCAAACCTCAAGCTGGCAGCCCATCGGACATATTATGCAGGTAAAATGCTTTTTTATATCAAAATCCATAAAAACTCCTAGTATGCAAGTTTACAAAAGTCAAAATTGGCGAAAAACGCAGCGTCAGGCGTCTTTTTCGCTAATTGCATTAATCTATCGCATCTTCGGGAAGCTCTATCGAAACAATCACCGGCTGCGGCGAAGAATAAAGTTCCTTGAATGAAGAAGCCTTAACATCTATTGTCTGAAGCTCTCCCGGACGGATTATCCTTTTTTTCTGCTGAGAGAGCAATTTTGTTCCCGCGTACACTGAAACCAGAACCGAACGATACACATCCGCTGCTCTGAACATTATCCTGATTTTAGGCTCAGTTTTTTTATCCGCTCCGCCGTCAGCATTTTCAAAAAGGCTCGGCTCAAGCTCAAGCTGCTGAGGAACGGTGTAGCGGACACGGTTTCCGGGCATTACAGGAATCTTTACCGGAACATATTTATCCGAAGACTTAAAATCCTGATTTTTTATGTATTCAGCCGCACTTTTTCCCATCAGAAGGCTTTCTTCCGTAACGTGGTCTACAAGGTCGTGAACATGAACGCTGTTTCCGCAAGCAAAAATTCCCGGAATCGACGTTTCCATGAACTGATTTACGGAAGGCCCGCTTGTGATGCTGTCAATCTGCACGCCCGCCGCAACGCTTATTTCGTTTTCGGGAATAAGCCCCACGCTGAGAAGAACCGTATCGCACGGGATAAACTCTTCCGTTCCGGGGACAGGTTTTCTGTGCTCATCAACGCTTGCAATCGTCACCCCGGAAACTCTGTCTTCGCCGTGAATCTGAACGATTGTTGTGGAAAGTTTCAGCGGAATGTCAAAATTTTCAAGGCACTGCGTCATGTTCCTTGCAAGCCCCGCAGAATAGTTCATTATTTCGCACACGACCTTAACTTCCGCGCCCTCAAGAGTAAGCCGCCGCGCCATTATGAGCCCTATATCGCCGGAACCCAGAATCACAACTTTTTTTCCGGGAAGGTATCCGTCTATGTTCACAAAACGCTGCGCGCTTCCTGCCGTAAAAATTCCCGAAGGTCTTGTTCCCGGAATTACAAGAGCGCCGCGGGTACGCTCCCTGCAGCCTGTGGCAATCGAAATCGTCTTCGTCTCGAACACGGTAAGCCCGTCCGAAGAATTTATCGCCGTCACTTTATGCAAAGCATCCCCTTTCCGAATCTCAAGAACCATCGTGTTCACTTTTATTTCAACGGAAAGACTTTCCGCCTCAGCGACAAATCGTCCCGCATATTCAGGCCCCGTAAGTTCTTCCCCAAAATAATGAAGGCCGAATCCGTTGTGTATGCACTGAAGCAAAATTCCGCCTGCCCTGCTGTCCCGCTCAAGCACAAGCACATTCGAAAGTCCGCATTTTTTTGCAGAAATAGCGGCTGCAAGACCTGCAGGGCCTCCGCCAACAACAATCAAATCGTAAATCATTCCGCCTCCCCTTCTAAAAAATGCCCGTCAACAGAAAACGCCACATCGGGAACGGTGGGTCTGGTTTTTGAATCAAGGACATATGACGTTCCGCCTTTTTTTGTAACAGAGTTCATCGGGATTCCGAGCTCGCGGCTTATGATTTCGGTAACGCGCGGACTGCAAAATCCGGACTGACACCTTCCCATTCCCGTGCGGGTGCGCCGTTTTACCCCGTCAAGGTCAGAAGCTCCAAGCGGCGATTTTATCGAAGCAACAATTTCGCCTTCCGTAATCATTTCACAGCGGCAAATAATTTGACCGTAACGCTTATCTTTTTTTATAAGCGAAACTTTTTCGTCATAGGAAGCTGTTTTGAACGACGGAATTCCGGCTCTTTCCTCGATAAAATTGCTTTTCATCTTTGCGTTCAGTCCCGCTTTTTTCAAAATATCAAAAACCGTTTCTCCTATCGCAGGGGCGGACGTAAGCCCCGGAGAACAGATTCCGCCTACGTTCACAAAGCCTTTTACGGTTCCGTCTTCCTCCACAATAAAATCGTTCACCGCAGAAAGTGAGCCGTCCGCATTTTTGTCATAGGCTATGGCGCGGATTCCGGCAAAAGAATTTATAATGTTCCTTGCAGGAATTTCAGGAATTGAAAGACGAGCCTGCTTCATGATTCCGCTTTGAGAAGACGAAGTTGTGCCTGTGCAGTTCAAGTTTTCTTCAGAAAGGTCGTCGGCGGAAGGCCCTATAAGAATGTTTCCGTCCGCCGTTCTTGTAACAAGAATTCCTTTTCCTAAAGGCCCGGGAGTTTGAAAAAGCACATGATTTACAAGATTTTCGCATTTGCTGTCCAAAAGCGAGTACTCGCCCTTTCTCTGAAGAATCTTGTATTTTCTGGCTCCGGCAAGTTCGCTTATTTTTCCGGCTTCAAGTCCTGCCGCGTTTACCACATATTTTGAAAAAAGCTCGCCGCGGCTTGTTCCCACAACGAATTTTCCGTCTTCTTTTTTAACGGAATGAACCATTGTGTTCCGGAAAAATGTTACTCCGTTTATCACGGCACTTTCTGCAAACGCCCAAGTCGTCATGTAAGGCGAAATTACGGAAGCCGTTTTTGAATAAAGAGCGGAAGTAACATTTTCGTTGATATTCGGCTCAATCGCCTTTACTTCCTCGCCCGACAGAATCGAAAGACCTTCCACTCCGTTCACTTTTCCTCGTTCAAAAAGAGCCTTAACTTTTTCGTCGCCGTCTTTATCAAATGCAAGGACAAGAGAACCTATGTTTTTGTAATCGTAGTTCAGCACGCTCGAAAGTTCTTTTAGAAGTTTTGCTCCGCGGACATTCAGCCGCGCCATAAGCGTTCCCGTCTCCGGGTCATAACCTGCGTGAACAATTCCGCTGTTCGCCTTGCTTGTGTCGCAGCTGACATCATTTTCCTTATCAAGAAGACAGATTTTTGCGTCAGTCTTGGAAAGTTCCCGCGCTATACAAGACCCGCTGATTCCCGCTCCTATTATGATTACATCAAATTCCGTTCCGTCCATAGCAACGATTATACAGCAACTTATAAATTATTGAGAAAAAAAATGATATATCGGAACAATAAATTCCAGATTTTTTCATATAAAACCCAGTTGACCTAACGTAACCAGTTATTTATATTGCTAATGCAAAAATTACATTACTAGGAGTTTTTATGTCTTTTGACGACAATGACTATGAGTCCGAAATGTTTGACGATGAATTTGATGACCTTGTGGAAGACTATGACGACTTTGACGACGATGATCCGGATGAAATTCTGGACAGTTATGACGAAGATTCAGAAGACTACGAAGATGATTACGAAATGGATGAGCCTTTCGACGATGTTGAACCCGAAGACGGCTATAGGAACATCTACGAAAACAACGGAGATGAGTTTTCCGATGAAGACGAAGACTTGTTCGACGAAGACATATAAAGCCTGAAACAAAAACCTGCAAGCTGAAAATCAGGGCTCAAATTTAGAAAAGCAAATCGGTATTTTTCAAAGAAAACCATTTCAAAGTCCTGGGTGAAGTTCAGGTATTTTTTACAAAACGCCCGAACTAAAAACTCCGGGGGCGGCAGTTCAGATAGACAAGCTCAAGCTGGCTTTGGAATCCTTATTTTTCGGCACGGAACGCATATTGCGGCAAAAAATAAAAAGTTCCGAAGAATAAAAAAGTCCGCAAATTTAAAAACGAACAATTTTTATCAGGAACGAAAATCCCTTTTAAGGCTGAGAATTCTTAAAAACCGCTTGAAAAAACTTTAGCTAAAAATTAATCGTTTTCGCCGTGAAGAGGAATCGATTTTCCCAAATGCCAGAGCTTTTCAAGGTCATAAAACGTGCGTGCAGTCTGCGACATAAGATGAACCACAATCGGGCCCAAATCCATAAGATTCCAGTCTTCGCCGTCGGGGCGCTTTCTGTTCGTAACGTGAAGCTCAAGGCCGTTTTCCTTTATGTAATCCTTCACCTGCTTTCCAAGCCCCTGACAATGTGCTGAACTTGAAGCCGTGGCAATCACAAAATAATCCGTCCAGCTGTTCAGCTCATGCACATCCAAAACTACAATATCCTTTCCTTTTCCGTCTTCAAGAAGCCGCCCGATTTCAAGAGCCTTCCGTTCAAGAGTTTCCATATAATTTTCCTCCGCTTTATAAACAAAACGAGCGCCTATCTTGCAGGCCGCACGTACCTTCCGTCAAAATCTTTTCCCAAAATGATTGTAAAATCCACGTCCGCAAGAACATTTTCTTCGCCCACGCCGGAAGCCACCGCCTCTTCCACAATATTTGTGCAGCGGATAAACTCACCTACAACGCCGGCAACTTCCTTGTTTCCGATGTGGTCGATTATGACAGTTTTGTCGTAATCGCTTGAGTCTGCATTCACCACATTCAGAACGCTGTAGCTCGCATTCTGAAAAAGAATAGCCGTATTTCTTGCAAGCCCCTGAATTGAAGTTCCGTTTTTTATCTCAAGAACATAAACCCGGCTTGCAAGAGCAACGCTGTTCGTTATAAGAAGCCGTGTACTTTGCTTTAATGCTTCCTTTATAAAATCCCCGTTGTTCAGCGGAAGCATAAGCCGCTGCCCGTCCACTATTCTTATCGGCCCTGTAACCGTCTGCCGAATTGTGGCCTCCGAATCCATGTCCGAAATCAACGAAAGCAATTTATACACATCATCGGAATCGGTCAAGTTTGTAGAAACAAGCTTTCCGTATTCCTTAAAAATCGCCATATTGCTGAAAATCCGGCTTCGCTTGTCATGCAGAGCGGTAAAAAACGCATTTACGACATTCTGATATCTTTCGTTTATTTCAGTTTCTTCTTCCTCGTCAAGTTTGTAATGCAGATACACGGAAATTTTATCGCCGTCCAGCGTAACCGCACCCGAAGGCAAAAGCCAAAGTTCTCCGTCGGCGGAAACTTTGTCAACCGGAAACGGAATAAAAACTCTCAGCCCGCCAAGCATATCCGTAAGCCGGACAAAATTATCTTGGCTGATTACCATATAGAACGGAATGTTTACGTCAAGGAATTTTTCAATTTCTTTCAGATACGCTTCAATTCCTTTTTCACTATAAATTTTGTCGATTCTATCAACCCGTCCAAGACTTTGGTATATTCCGCCGGTATGACCGGGAATATTCACCAAAGCGGCTTTCCTTGAAACAGGATAATAAATCAGCATATTGGTAAAAACAGCTTTCCGCTCTCCGTTTTTGCCGTTGTCAAGCACAAGCAGCACACGGATTACCTGGTCGTCCGAGATTTTTTCAGCCACCTTGTCCGTGCGCAAAGAAAGTCCAACCACAATTCCTGCAGAAATAATGATAAGCAAGATAATCACAAGAAAAAACGCACCTTTCTGCTCGTCCCTAAAATATCTTTTTTTTCCCATTTTTTCCCCACGGATTTACAATTCTAGCCCAAAGATTTTAGCCAGCGCAACAGCCGAACCGATTCAGGTGCTATTTTTTTTCCTTTTTCGGAAAGATAGTCCATATTCTCCTTTAACACCTGTTCCGCCGCCCTGTTTATCGGAAGTTTATAAAGTTTTTCCAAATAATCGGAAGTTATATGCTCCCTTCCAGGTTCAACTTTGTCTGCGATAAAAAGGGATTTCGCATAATCGCCCATTCCAACTTTGCCGAAGGTGTGATTCGCTATCGCCTCAAGGATTCGCTCATCATCAAAACCGAAATCCTCTTTCATCATCACCGCCGCTGCCCTTCCGTGCAACAGGCTCGGTTTCTCCCTTTCCAATTCGGTGATGGGATTATTGTCCTTTGCGGAAAGACTAAGCATCCGTTCATCGTCAAGGTTTTTGCACATATCGTGCGCAACTCCCGCAAGGTAGCCAAGATTCTCGTCCAGTCCATAGAGCGAACAAAGTTTGCTGCACATCTCTGCGGTTCTTATCGAATGCTCATATCTTGACCTGGGTACGGAGGTTTTCGCATATTTTTTTATTTTTTTTATGAGAGCGTCAAGTTCAGTCTCGTATTCAGTCATCATCTAAAACCGTATAATTTATGCTCCATAATATACTGAAAAACAGATTCAGGAACAAGATAACGGAATGCCTTGGCGCAGGCGATACGGCTTCTTATCTCAGTGGAAGAAACCGGAAGAACAGGATTTTCAAGCATGGTATGGGAATAACGGAAAGTTTCTTTGAAATCCCGAACTTGAAAATCCCGCTGATAGCCGTTTACAGTCTCGTTTTCAAAAGAGTCGACATCAATCCCGTTTCCATCGGGATGCCGTCTTGCGACAAGAAAATCGACCAAACTTGCGATTTTTTCAGCCTCGTGCCACCTGAAAAACTGAGCGGCGCTTTCCTCGCCAAGTATAAGACCAATTTTTCCAGACAGGATTTCCTTGTATTTTTCCGAAAGATAGCAAATGGTATCGTAAGTATAAGAAATTCCCGCCCTGTCAATCTCGCAAGCCTCACAGAAAAAAGCCTTCGCACCATGGGCGCTTGCTTCGTCACAAAATCTTTGAACCATTTCAAGCCGAATTTTTCCGGAAACATCAGAAGCCATTTTTTTGTGGGGCGGAATATTTGTAGGAACAAAGAGAACTCTCTCGTAACCAAGATCCTTTACAACGGACTCTGCAAGCATGCAATGCCCTATGTGCAAAGGATTGAAAGCTCCTCCCAAAACGGCAATTTTCATTCTACCCTTCCATTCCCGGATACTGAACCGGAATATCATCATCAGGCAGGATATTTTCCATAAAGCTCGGAGAACTGAATTTCTTCCCTGATTCGCTGATTCGCTCGCCGTTTTCAAGCGCATCCACAAGCGTCATTATCGCCGACTTCGCATTCTTCATTCCGTAATTATTCAGGACAGAAATCGGAATAACCTTTGTTTCAGGCTCTTTTTCACCAATAAATTCCGCCAGTTTAAGGGCATTCTCTTTTGCGCCTTCCAAATCTATCTTGTTTGCAAGAACAATCCTTGGCTTATCCATAAGATTTTTTGAATAATTTTTCAATTCAGAACAAAGCGTGCCGTATGCAGAAAGATAGTTTTCCTCGGAACAGTCAACCATAAAAAGAAGACAAGCCGTCCTTGCGATGTGCTTCAGAAAATCAAATCCAAGCCCGACACCTTCGGAAGCCCCCTCGATGATTCCGGGAATGTCAGCGATTATTATGTCCTGCTCGTCGTCAACTCTGAGAACCCCAAGATTCGGGATTTTTGTGGTAAACGGATACGGCGCAATTTTCGGTCGGGCATTTGTAAACGCCGTAAGAAGTGAAGATTTTCCCGCATTCGGAAAACCTACAAGCCCGACATCAGCCATTATGCTCAGTTCCAGATGCAATGTCCGCATTTCGCCCGGAGTCCCCGGATGGGCATAACGCGGCGCCTGATTCGTGGAACTTTTGAAATGAACATTGCCCCAGCCGCCTTTCCCGCCCTCAAGGAAAAGGAACGTAGCACCGTCGGAATCGGTCGTGAAGTCGTGAATCAATTCACCGCTTTCCGCATCCCGGATTGTGGTTCCGGGCGGAACGGGAATTACCACATCCTCGCCGTCCTTCCCAAACCGATTCCAGCCTTGCCCGTCGCCGCCATTTTTTGCCTTGAAAATTCTATGATGCCTAAGTTTTGAAAGAGTCCTCATGTTCTTCTTCATCATGAAGATGACATCTCCACCCTTTCCGCCGTCGCCGCCGTTAGGACCTCCATGCGGAATGTATTTTTCCCTCCGGAACGAGATACAGCCGTTTCCGCCCTTGCCCGAACGAACCTCGATTACAGCCTCGTCTGCAAAATTAAACATAAAAACCTCGCCAAATACTTCGACTCGTAAAACAAAAAAAATACCCGGTCAGACAGTTCCAGCCGGGTAGTCAGAAAAAAAACAGGATTATCCCAAATTAAGAATTTACAGGTTTTACAGAAATCCACTTTCTGTTCATTCTCTCATGGAAAACGACCGTACCATCTGCCGTAGCAAACAGACTATCGTCTCCTCCCCTCATAACATTGTCTCCGGGATGGAATTTAGTACCGCGCTGGCGGACAAGTATAGAACCGGCCGTGACCTTTTCACCATCATATCTTTTCACACCCAAATTCTTAGGATTTGAATCGCGACCGTTTTTTGCGCCGCTTCCGCCTCTAGTTCTTCCCATAATATTACTCCTGCAGAGGTCTAACCTCAAAGTATTTTACAACGTAATTTCAAATTGTCGGGAAACTCTTCCTGAACAGCTTCCAAGCCGGTAACAAGGAAGTCTCCCGCAAAAACCAGCCTTTCTTCCATCACGGAATCAAGACCGATATTTTTTATCTCAAAACTCAAAAACCCTCTCTCAGGGGCATCGAATTCAAGTTTTATACCGTCTGTTTTTTCCAGCATCCGCAACGTAGTCTTAAGCAAGACAGAAACCGAAGCGCATACTATGTCAAAACCTTTAACGGCATATCCGGAGTGGCCTTCTGCCATGCATCGCACCAGCGAACCGCTCCTATTGCGCTCTAAAAGCACACTTATCATCTTAAAGTGAGGATTTAGGCAAGAACGATATCTTCAACCCTGACCCTTGTATACTGCTGCCTATGACCTATCGTTCTGTGGTAATCCTTCTTTGATTTGTACTTATAGACGATTATTTTTTTGTCTTTGAAAGTATCTTCGACAACCACGGAAACCTTCGCTCCGTTCACATAAGGAGTTCCTACAGAAACCTTATCGCCATCGCTCACAAGAAGAACGGAATCGATGTCTATCTTTGCACCGCTTTCCACATTCAGTTTATCTACCGTAAGAATTGCGCCTTTCTCAGCTTTGTACTGTTTGCCTTTATAATCAACAAGAGCGTACATAAAACACCTCAAAAATAAATTTATATGTGCAAAAAGTCGCAGTATCTAACGGGTCATACCACAACCCCTTCATCATAATAGCACGGATGATAATATCAGAAACCGCCTCTTAATGTCAATATCAATATTAAGGCCAACCAAATTAAGGACTCACGCATAAGAATCTATATTCCCCCAAAAATAACCATTACCGAAAAAATCGGTCGCACTCCCGGCAGCAACCCTGCCGTTCACCGCAGCTGACCGTAAGCGGACTGCGCGGCTCGGCGGCATTGCCGCCACCTCGCGTTCCTCCGTTTTTATTTTATGCTATGTCTCTTTTCTGCGTATACATTTTTCATGCGTAATCCTTACACCAAATTAAGGAAAGAACTAATCTAGAACTTGTATGTTCCTGTGGTTATCGTTCCGCCGTTTGAATATATGTCGAAATTGATTGTCCTGTCCGCTTTTGAAAGCTCGCCATAGAACTCGGAAAGATTCTTAACTCCGACTCCGTTTACTGCCGTTATTATATCGGTATCCTGAATGCGGAGAGACGCCGCCGGCGATTTTTCCATCACGTTCGATACAACCACTCCCTTCACCTTGTCCTCAAGATTTAGTTCTTTTCTGACGTTTTCCGTAAGCGGAGATGCGATAAAGCCCGGCCAAAGTTTTCCGTTGTCGGAAGAAACCTTTTCGGAACGTTCTTCGATTTTAATATTAAGTTCGACTGTTTTTCCGCTTCTGATTACCTTGAACTTAGCCTGTGAACCCGCCTCCAAAAGTCCCACATCACGCACAAGCTGGTTCACGTTCTTAACCTTGTTTCCGTTCAGTTCTATGATGTAGTCGCCAGGATGCATTCCGCATTTCTGCGCAGGCGAGCCTATGAAAAGCTGCGATGCCAAAGCACCGTCCTTGTCTCCGACCCCAAGTTCGCTCTTGTATTCTTTTGTCGCATCCATCAGAGAAACGCCAAGCCAACCGTAGACAATTTTTCCGTCCGAAATGAATGAATCTATCGCGTTTTTGATGTTGTTTATAGGAATAGAAAAGCCAAGTCCTTGCGAACCGCCCGATTGTGACGCAATCCAAGTGTTGATTCCAATGACTTCGCCGTAAATGTTCACAAGAGGACCGCCTGAATTTCCTTGATTTATGGCAGCGTCGGTCTGAATGAAGTCATTTATGTTTCCTATTCCCGAACCGGAGCGTCCTTTTGCGCTGATGATTCCCTGCGTCACGGACTGGCTGAAGCCCAAAGGAGCGCCCATCGCAAAACATATGTCACCTGTCTGAACTTTGTCGGAATCACCAAGTGTCGCCACAGGAATTTCTTTATCCTTAGTCTCAAACGAAACCAATGCAATGTCCATCCTACTGTCTGCGCCTACAAGTTTTCCGTCAAATTCCCTGCCATCGTTCAACTTCACCACAATCTTGGTTGCATCGCCTGCCACATGATTGTTCGTAAGCACATATAAGGTGTTTCCTGTTCGACGGACAATTACGCCTGAGCCAAGCCCTTTCTGCTCGTATGATCTTTGCTTCTTACCACCGCCGTTATCCTGAGTGCCCGGATTTCCAAAGAAAAATCTCCTGAAATCCTCAAAAGGGTCTATCGCCGTTACGGTTTTAGTCTCTGTAACGTCCACCTCAACCACCGACGGAAGAAGCCCGTTGCTGATTGCCCTAAACGAATCTTGCAGAGCCTCCACAATTCTAAGGCTGTCTTGGGAAATCAATTTGGATGGGGTTTCTGCATATACTGTGTCCGCAGACCCCTTAACGCTTATTTTTCCGCAAGAAATATAGACCACGGCAAATGCAAAAGCCGCGGCTGTCAATGTTCCCATAAAAGTTTTTGTCCACTTTTTCATCTTTTCTAATCCTCCAAAATGTGCGTTTTGCGCTTTTTCTAGATAAATAAAAAAATGATAGTATAGTTACAACAAAATCGGTGCAAAAAATTATCTAGAATAATTCAAATCGGTAAGTATTTCGGTGTGATCCTCAAAAACGGCGACCGTATGCTCCTCATGGGCAGAAAACTTATGGTCTTCGGTGTATACCGTCCAGCCGTCGTGTTGGTCTACATAAACATCCGCAGTTCCGATGTTTATCATCGGTTCTATAGCCAAAACCATGCCAGGGACAATTCTCGGATTCGGACCAGTGCTTGGGCAATTCGGAATGCTGGGATCTTCATGGACATCAAGTCCGACCCCATGCCCGCAAAAATCGTAGACAACCCCGTAGCCGTTCCTTGTAGCGATGTCGTAAACAGCCCTAGAAATGTCACTTATTCTGTTTCCGACACGGCAGGCTTCTATTCCGGCCGCAAGACATTCAAGCGCCACGTCGTCCAGTTTTTTTACTTCCGGAAGTGGTTTTCCGACAAGCACAGAATGGCAGGAATCGCTTATGAAACCGCCAAGATTTATGCCTCCGTCCAACGAAACTATGTCGCCCGATTTTATGATTCTTTTTTTCGAGGGAATTCCATGGATTACCTGATCGTTCACGCTTATGCACAGTGCGCCGGGAAAATCTTCCTGATACCACGCAGGTTTTCCGCCATGCTCCTTTATGAATTTCACAGCCAAATCGTCAATGTCTTTTGTGGACATTCCCTCTCCATCCTTCACAATCGGAATTATGAAATTAAACATATCCGCGAGCAGGTGGCAGGATTTTCTGATTCCTTCGATTTCGTCTTCATTTTTAAGTTTAATCATATGTCATCGTCCTATAAAAACTGTTTTTGAAAGATTTTGGTTTGTCTTTCCTATAGATTGTGGATTTCATCGATGCAGTGCCTTGACGCATGTTCATCTCCTATGCGGCTATACGCCTCAGACATTTTGGAAAGGAAAAACACATTGTCGCTCCTTGAAAAGCCCAAGTCCAACGCACGCTCGAACACGTCGATGGCAAGCTCATCGCTTATCGTTCCGTCTATGTGGTTTCTTAAAACTTCACGGGTAAAATCCATCACCTCGGGAAAGAACAGCCGAAAGTAACTGTAACTGTATTCCATTATGATAATCTGTTCAAGAAGATTTATGGCATCGTAGAATTCTTCCCTGAGAACGAGTTCTTCTGCAAGTATGTAGCCGTAATCCATGAAGTCTTCTCTGGTGAACCATTTTTTCAGGGAAAAATCTATATGATTCATGGACATTCTCTTGAACTCGACGACAGCCTCGTCTTCCCGGTGATGCATTAAATCGAAAAATATAAGTTTTGCCCTGCTTTCGTAATCTTTACGCTCCGAAAGCCAAGTGCGGTAATCAAAAACGCTTTGTTTTTCCTGCTTTGCGCCGAACCGAGTAAAAAACGACGCATCGAAAATCGAGCGCTGCCTTACATCGGAAAGGATTTCGTATGCGCGCGCAAGAACTTTAAACTCTTCGGAATCTACACCTTTTCTTCTGTCAGGATGAAGGAGTTTTGCCTTCTGCCTGTATGCGCGCTTTATTTCAGCCGCCGAAGCGTTCTGCTTTACGCCTAAGATTTTATAACAGTCTATCACAAACTCTCCAAACCGCCGGTTCTGAATATAAACTCAAGGAGAAGTTTATTTTTATGAAATCTTAAAAAGGGCTTCCATTTCTTTTTTGTTCACTACAAGCACGGGACAGGGCGAATACTGCATGACCTGATTAGCCGTGTTGAATTTTGCGCGGGATGCCTTAGTGTTGGATTGCTTTAAAAGATGAGCGCTGTCCTTGCTTCCGCCAAGAAAAATCATGTCCGCCTTGAAAGCTTCCGCCGCATTCAGAATCTCGGTTGCAACAGCCCCGGAAAGAAGTTCCGTCTCAAGCTCCATGCCTTTTACGGAAGCCAGATTTTTTACGTACTCAAGAATGTGCTTTCCATCCTGATTCAATTTTTCTTCGTATTCCGTCCGTTCGTCCGGAGCAAAGAATTTTGAATTCGTAAGGAACTTGATTGTGGCAGTGTCGACGACGTATACAACTTTGAGCGAAAGTTCCAACTGCTTTGCAAGGACAATTGCGTACATAACAGCCTGAAGCGATTCGGACGTGCCGTTCACACAAACAAGAATTCTTTTTAAAAGCGGTTTTGCCATATCCTGATTTTCCTTAAGTTTTTCCACCCTTCTTTTTTAGCGACTTGAGAACAAAGATGCTTTCGCGCTCCTTTTCTTCAAGGACATTCTCGATATATTTTTTTGTTTCCTCAGTTTGAGGAATGACCAGTTTGTCAAGTGCGTTCACTCGGCGCTGCGTTTTTTTTACTTCGTCGGCAAGCCGCCACACAACAGTCCTTATGGAAGCCATCTGAGTAAGCAATGTAAGGAGGTCAAAAAATCTGTCGATGACTTCATCGGTGTTAGCATAAGTTCCGACGCCTGAATAAAAAAGCTGCTTTTCCGGAAGTTTTACATCAAGCGTCTGAAACCTTAATCCTGCAACAACAACCTCTTTTTCTTTCATCTCAAAATCGTAATGAACATCGTGGGCAATTCTTCGTATTTGGTCGGAACCGTCCGCCATCAGCATTCGCTTGAACGCAGGATAAGCCTGTTTTACGGACTTTTCTATATCCTTTTCCAAAAGCTTTACCTTTTCGACCATGTGCATAAGTTCCTGCACCAAAAGCTCTCGTTTTTGATCCAAAAGTTCATAGCCGTTTCTGGCTGTTGCAAGCTGTTCAGCCATGGCAAGGAGATTTGATTTTGTAGGCGCAATGTTAAATTTTGCCATTTTCCTTCCTTACCTTGGAAGATATTTTTCCACGAACTGCTCTTTAATTCTGAACAGTTCTTCCACAGGCAGAACAGAAAGACAATCCCATCCGATTTTCAAAGTTTCTTCGATTGTTCGGTCTTCGTATTCGTCCTGACTTAGAAATTCCGTCTCAAATTTTTCGCCGAATTTGAGATAAAGCCTGTCGAGTTCCCCAAGTTCCTCTTCACCGATTATGGCAGCAAGATTTCTGATAGTTTTTACTTTAGAATAACTTGCAAAAAGCTGACTTGATACATTCGCATGGTCTTCCCTTGTCATATCAGGCCCGATTCCGTCTTTCATAAGTCTTGAAAGGCTCGGAAGACTTGCCACGGCGGGATAAAAGCCTTGGCTATCCAGTTCCCGCTCGATTACTATCTGACCTTCGGTTATGTAGCCTGTAAGATCCGGTATGGGATGCGAAATATCATCGTTCGGCATTGTAAGAATCGGAATCTGCGTTATAGAACCTTTTGAGCCTTCGATTTTTCCTGCCCGCTCGTAAAGTTCAGCCAAGTCGGAATAAAGATAGCCCGGATAGCCTTTTCTTCCGGGAACTTCGCCGCGGGTTGTAGAGATTTCGCGAAGCGCCTCGCAATAGTTTGTCATGTCCGTCATTACAACAAGAACGTGCATTCCTTTTTTGAACGCAAGATATTCGGCGGCGGTAAGAGCGCACCGGGGCGTCATTATTCGCTCTATGGAAGGCGCGTCGGCAAAGGACTGGAACATTACAACTTTTGAAAGTACGCTGGATTCTTCAAAAGTATTTATAAAAAATTTTGCGACATCGTATTTTATTCCCATGCCGGCAAAAACCATTACGAACTGCTCGTCGGTTCCGCGGAGTTTTGCCTGACGGATTATTTGAGCCGCAAGTTTGTTGTGAGGAAGCCCCGAACCTGAAAAAATCGGAAGTTTTTGCCCGCGGACAAGGGAATTCATTCCGTCGATGGCGGAAATGCCTGTCTGAATAAAATCTCTCGGATACGCCCTGCTGTACGGATTTATAGGGTTTCCGTTCACGTTCACGAATTCGGAGGAAACAATTTCCGGATATCCGTCTATGGGTTTTCCAAGTCCGTTAAAAACCCGCCCGAGAAGCCCTTCGCCCACTCTGAGTTCAAGGGGTTTTTCCAAGAATTCAAACGAACTTTCCGCAAGGTCTATGCCCGTGGTATCCCCGAAAATCTGAACGACACAGGCGTCCTCCGAAAGATCCACCACTCGTCCAAGCCGCTTATCCCCGTTCCTGTCCCGAACGTATACGGTCTCATTGTAAAAGACATTTTCAGTCCTTTTTACGACAACTATCGGCCCGTCAACACTTGCAATTCCTCTGTATTCGATTCCTTTCATAAACTAAACCTCAAACTAGCCCATCGACTTTCCGTAGATTGCTTCAAGTTCGTCAAACTGAGAATTGAAATGCGCTTCAACGTCCACGAATTTTTCTATTTTGTCGTTCGGGATGGTATATTTTATATGAACAATCTCATCACATACGGGAAGGTTTGCGACCTTTTCAAGAGGGCAGCCGTTCCCAAGGACGCCCAAAGCCCGCCGATAATAATTCATGATAATCACAAGAATTTTTATCTGCTTTTCAGAAGAGCAGTACATATCCACGTCGTCAAACGCATCCTGCTGCAAAAAACCGTTCTTTATCATCTCGGAAGTTTTAAGAACAAGCCTTTCCGATGCGGGAAGAGAATCCGGGCCTACAAGGCGGACAATTTGTTCAAGCCGCTGCTCCTTTTTAAGAAGCTCAAGAGCCTGGGAGCGCACCTTTGACCAGAACGGATTATGATTTTCCCACCAATCTTTGACTTCTGAAGCATACTCGGAATACGAATCTATCCATCCGATAGCAGGATAATGACGCGCATTCGCAAGTTCTCTGTTCAATGCCCAAAAACATCGGATAAAACGTTTTGTGTGCTGGGTTACGGGTTCGGAAAAATCTCCGCCCGGAGGCGAAACAGCCCCGATTATAGAGACGGAGCCTTCCTTTCCTTCAAGGCTTACAATGCGGCCTGCCCGCTCGTAGAACGAAGCAAGTCTTGTCGGAAGATACGCAGGAAATCCTTCTTCCGCAGGCATTTCTTCCATGCGCCCTGAAAGTTCCCGAAGAGCCTCAGCCCATCGGCTTGTGGAATCAGCCATAATAGCCACATGAAGACCCATGTCTCTAAAATATTCTGCAAGCGTGATTCCCGCATAAAGAGAAACCTCTCTTGCCGCCACAGGCATATTCGATGTGTTTGCAATGAGTATGGTTCGTTCCATTATAGACCTGCCTGTACGGGGGTCTATAAGTTCCGGGAATTCGGTAAGAACTTCCGTCATCTCGTTTCCGCGCTCACCGCAGCCAATATATACAATCAAATCGGCATCGCACCATTTTGCAACCGCGTGCTGCGTCATCGTTTTTCCGGTTCCGAATCCGCCGGGAATGGCGGCCGTTCCGCCCTTTGAAAGCGGAAAAAACACGTCTATAACCCGCTGACCTGTCAACAAAGGCTCGGAAACCTCAAGTTTTTCAGCGTAAGGACGCGCTTTTCTTACAGGCCAGTATTGGCTCAGCCTTATTTCCTCGTCAAGCTCCGTAACGGCAATAACGTCGTCAACAGTGTATTCGCCCGAACCGTTAAACTTTTTTAGAATCCGCCCGCGTACCATCGGAGAAATCATTATTTTCTGCGTAACGGAATCGGTTTCTTTCACAGTGCCGATGGACATTCCGCTCTTTATAGGAGAGCCTTCCTGAATGCCTTCCGAAGCAACAAAATTCCATTTTTTATTAACATCGAGCGGTTCCGCCCTTTCGCCGGGCAATATGAATGCGCCTGAATTATCCGCCATTTCTTTTAAAGGGCGCTGAATTCCGTCATAAATCGTTCCCACAAGCCCGGGCCCAAGTTTTAGAGACAGCGGACGGTTGTTGCTCACAACTTTTTCGCCGACACGCATTCCCGTGTCCTCTTCGTAAACTTGAATCGTAGATTTTCCCTTGCTCTGACGGATTATTTCGCCGATAAGCCGATTTTCGCCCACATCGACAACATCGTACAGTCCGCAGGAATCCAGCCCTTCGGCAAATACAATAGGACCGGAAATTCGGGTGATTTTTCCTTCTACCATTTCCTAGAGCCTCCCTGCAAAGAGTTTTTCATAGAGTTCTTCTCTGTAATTTTCTTCAAGACGGCTTACAATCTCGCTTAAAGTCAGGCGCAATACAATCTCTTTGTCCAAAGTCTCGATTATGATTCCCTTCTGATTTTCAAGTCCGAAAGCAAGTTCCTGAATCCGCCTGTTGAATTCCGTTTTTTCGATAGACGAAAGATTCACCTTCTTTTTTAGAACTTTTTCGCAAAGAGAAAGACTAAAGCCGTAGACATAAGCCGTCACCGGACGGGAAGCAAGTTTTTCCTCATACCGGGAAAGCTCGTCCATAAGAACGGACATAATTTCCTCTTCCGAAAGCGAAGAAAAATATCCGTTCATTCCTTTGTCAAGCGATTCCTGAATATACGAGACAAGAAAACGCTCTTTTTCAAGCGGAAAAGAAGCCTCAAGGTCTTTTTCTATAGCGGAAAGTTTTGAGGCGTTTTTTTCTTCCTTATCCGTCCGCGCCTTTTCAATACGGAGCGCAACCTCTTCTTCAAGAGATTTCGCCTCGGCTTCGGCGCTTCTTATAATCTTTTCAGCCTTTTTGCGTGCCTCTGTCTGAATCTCTTTGTCAAGTATTTCCGTGGAGCGTAATTCTTCCATAAAACTAATTTTCCAAAAACTAAACCTGAACCCCAACAGCCTCTCTGATGGCATCCGTCAAAGACTTTTTTCCTTCAACGTGTCCATTCAGACAGGGGATTTCCACAATAAGAGGATATTTACCCGTCTTCTGCCAAGCGATTTCCTCTTCCTCTATCATTTCGGCTGCCGCCTCGGTAAGAATCAGAACCCTTGGTACCTGCTCTACAGGAGCTGCAATGTCTCCGCCTTTTCCTGTAACCCTGTTGAAAGCATCCAAAACATCGTTCCGATTTTCGGCAACTACACCTTGAATACCGGTCAGCCTGAAGGCAAGAACAATCTCCCTGTCGCCAATTATATAAAAATCCAATTTGCGTTCTTACATAACGATTATAAGGAGTCCTACAAGGAATCCCCAAAGACATATACCTTCCGCAAGTCCGACAAAAGGAAGAGCCTTTCCGGAAAGCTCCGCGTTCTCGCTCATGGCACCCATGGCTGCGGCTCCGATTTTTCCGACCGCCATACCGCCTGCGATACAGGCAATTCCGACTGCCGCCGCCGCCGCAAGATACTTTATCCCCGACACGGAAGATGTCTTTTCAACCTGAGCCTCCATGGCAGGTTCGTCCGAAGGCTGAACCTCGTGAGACTGCGCCGCTACGGGCAAGGTTCCGAAAACCGTCAAAGCCAAGAACAATGCAAAGATTTTTTTGTTCATATAAATACCTCTTTTCTATAGTTATGATGGAAGCAACCGCCCCACCCGATTCACAAAATCATTTTCCGTAACAAAACCTGAACGGCTTAAATTCCGTTCCCGTTTTATTAAAGAATTTGCTGAAAAATTCGTAATACTGAAGACGAATCACCTGAATTGCGACAATCATTCCTTCAAGAACCACAACAATCGCATTTCCTATGACCATCACAAATATTCCGCCGACCGCACCGCTTTTTCCCGCCATCAGATGGATTATAAATCCAAGAACGGCGTGCGCCAACGCAAATGCGCCCACACGGACAAAACTTATAGAGCTTGAAAGATACGTAGAAACAACCTCGATTAATTCCACAACTCCGCCTATAAGCATTGAACCGATTCCATTTTCAACCACCGGACGTTTTCCGTCAAGCAGTCTTTCAAAAGGTTCCCCGAACGCAGAAAAGAACAGCGTAATTCCAATCACAATCCAATCAAAAAGATGAGCGGAACTTGAAAAAAACGCAATCCGCAGCGCAAAGAAAGCCACATACCAGAAAAAGCAGAAGCCTGAAAGTCCGGTTTTACCGAAAAGAGCGCTTCCCCACTTCCGCTGAATAACGTTGTTCACAAAGTTCAGGAAAAGTCCGACAGAATTTATTACAAAACCGACGGCAATCGTTATTCCGAAAATGCCGAAAATCACTTTCAATGAATTCGGGTCTGAAGACGGCATCATTTTTACAATCGGCGAATGAGGAGAACCGAAAAGCCCCGTCACCCACAAAGAAAACGGTCTAAGAATCGTTTCGTTTGCAAAAAACTCGCCCGTAACAAGCCCCATCAAAGAACTTGTAATACCTATTGAAATGAACACCGGAGCGAACATATTCCAGCCGCCGACTTTAATCAGTTTCAGCTGCATTAAAATTCCTGCAAGCAGGAACACAAGTCCCTGCCCCGTATCGCCGAACATTATTCCAAAAAGAATTGTAAAGAAAACCGCAACAAACGGAGTCGGGTCTACAGTTCCGTACAAAGGAGAACCGTAACTGAACACCATGCGTTCAAATGCGGAAACGAATTTTCCATGCTCAAGTTTTACCGGAACCTGCTCGTTTCCGTTTATTACCGACGGAACTTCAAGCGGACGGTATTCGCGGATAGCGATTCTTCCTTCCGTAAGCTGGTCGAGCTCCTTTGTAACGTCGGCGGACTTTGCAGACGGAAGCCAGCCTGTAACATGGTAAACCATCTGAGTGGACTCAAGAGATGCCATAATGTTCCGAACCTGTATTGTCATCGAAAGCGACTTCAAAATTTTTACAATCAAATCCGAGTGCGTCTCTTTGAAATTGTTGCATTCTTCCCTTAAACGTTCAAGATTGGCGGAAACCTCAGCTTTTTCATTTTTCAGCCCTTCAAGAACATTTGCAGGAATTCCCTTGAAATCCCGCGGAATCGCCATTTCAACAAAGCCGAAATTTTTCAGTTCCGTGTCCAATGCAAAACGCCCTTTTTTAGAAGATGCCGCAAGAATTCTTGACGAAGCGTCCCCAAGCGGCACAATCACCGCGGCGGAACCTACAGCCTGCCTCAAAGGCTCAACATTTTCAGGAGCGATTTTTCCGACTTTTAAAGAAAGGAACGAAAGACTGTCGAGTTCTGAAAACGGAACTTGCAGATTCGCAAAATCAAGAGCCTCGTCATAAGCCTTTGACACTCTGTCAAGTTCAGCAATTTGCACGTTCATTCTTTCAACCAGCGAAGAGCCGGACGATATAAGATGTCTGCATTCGTTTCGTTCATCTTCCGTAAGAGAATTGCAATCCAGAACGCCATCTTCCGGCGAAGGAATATTGAAGAAAACCCTAAGTTCCTCAAGTTTCTGAAAAAGTTCCTCGTCGATATTCAACGCCTGTTTTTTGGGCAGAGCGGCGGAGTCATGTTTTTTTGACTGGAACTGAAAGCTGCCGTATTTTCCAAGGTATTCGATAACCCTTTCTATGTCTTCTTTTAGAACCATAAGTTCTATCAATCTCATCTCAGCTGTTCTTGCCATTTTTCAATCTCCAAACCGTTCAGAAATACCAGCAACGTACATAGCTTCCATCTTGTCGGAACCGAGACGCAAAGATTCTGTCGCCGCCCTGATATAGTTCAATTCCTGCTGCTTGAGCCTGAAAAACATAACCAGGCTAAGATCCGTCATAGGATATTGGTGAAAAAGACGAAGTTCCTTTCCGACTGCAAGAGTTCTGAACCGCTGCTCAATCCACATCGGATTCACCGACCAAATAGAGCCTTCCTCGTGCGGATTAAGGCATTTTTCAAAAGCCCAATCTTTCCAGTCGTCGTATGAATCCGTATTTCTGCCAAAAATGTCATAAGCATATTTGCAAATCGCATCATCGGGCGAAGGCTTGTCCCCCAAATGATAAAGATTTTCGATTATCTTCTCGTCGGAATATTTATAATAGACTTTAAGCCGAAGCGCCCATATAAGATTTATTATCGCCATCTCTCTGGAAAAATATTCTGCAAGCACGGATTTGGATTCGTCCTTCACGGAATTCAACGAAGCCCACAACTGCCTGAATCCTTGAAGATCCAGTCTATGATCCATCGCCTGCCGTTCCGCCCCGTGAGGAACGGAATCTATCCAGCTGAACTCGGAGCCTTCCGTGATTTTTTTTAGCTCAGGCCACTTGTCGATATGGAGCGTCGCATAATTTCCAAGGTTCACGCAATGAGGATGATTTTCTTCGCCGTAGCTTAATGCGGCGGTTATCGTTTTAATGTTTTCGATTTCGTAAAGATGCATCAACTGAACAAGAATCCGTGAAGGTTTGTCGTAAATCTCAAGAAGTTTTATGTACTCTTTCATCAAAAGATTTACCGCATCTTTTTCAAGTTTTGTGGCAAGCATAGCCTCAGGAATCATCGGAGTCGGAGTATCAAAAACCATCTGCCAAAGAGAGGACAGAGAATCCGCGTCAAAAAGCTTTATCGCATTTTTCCCGACATAGGCTTTTTTCAACATTCCGGAGATTTTGGCATAGACATAACATGAGGCTCCGCTTTTTTCCATTGCAAGATCCTACACTGCGCTAAGTGTCTTTTTTACAAAATCCTCAAAGGCATCCTTATTCTGAACGACTTCCTTTACGCTTGACACATATTCATCAAACTTTTTTTTATGAGCGGCGGCAATCGCCTCTTTTTTAGATTCAAAATCTTTTTCAAGTTCGGAGGATATTTTTTTGTACTGCTCGTCGAATTCTTTGTCCGCCTTTGCCCTTGCATCCGACAAAATACGGTTCGCCCTTTCCTGCGCATCTTTTGCCAAAATAAAAGCGTTCTGTTCCACGTTCAAAAGATGCGTTATAACGTCAATCTCAGGTTTCGCCATATTCGATTTCCTTTATGATGCTGCAAACTTCATGCACGTCTTTAGCTTTCATTATATCCGCATAGAACGCAGGATTTCCAAGAAGCATCGCACAATCAGCCAAAAGGTCAAGATGATCCTGAGTGTTGTCCGGATCGAACAAAAACATAAACACAAGATGAACGAAATTTTCTTTGGAAGAAGAAAGCATACCGTCAAGCTCGTAATCGATTCCGGCGCGGCTTATTCCAAGAACAACTTCGGATTTTTTTAAAGAAGGAACATTTGCATGAGGGACGGCAACGCCCGGCATTATGCAGGTATTTTTTCTTTCTTCACGTTCCTCGATAGCAGCAAGAATAGTTTCCCTGTCAAAAACGCCGTTCCTCCGAACAATGTTTTCCACCATCTCGGAGAACAATTCGTCCTTGCTTTCACTCTGAAGCTCAAGAACTATACTTTCTGGGCCTATAATACTTTCCAACATCCGAAAAGCCTCCCGAATGAAAAACCTTTAAATCCGCAAGGACTGTTATTTACTCATGCCGGCTTCGGAAGATTCACTTTCATCCGAAACGTCGCCGGTATTCCACCATGAATCAGCCGTCGTATCAGAATTTTCTTTCATTTCATCCGAAGACATTGAATCCATAGAAGATTCGGCGGCAGGAGAAGAAAGCAAAGAATCGTCAAGTTTGGGCTTTTTGTTGATTATTGCAAGAAGCAAAGCAAGCGCAAAAAACAAAAATACAAGAACAGCCGTAGCCTTTGTAAGCACACTCGCGGAATGAGAACCGAACGCAGCCGTTCCTCTGCCGCCCAAAAGACCGCCCATTCCGTTCTGACCGTCGTCCTGAACAAGAACAAGAAGAACAAGAAGAACGCTTGCAATCACAAATACAACAAGAAGGATAATTCCAATAGTACTCATCTAATAACTCCAAAACGGCTGAAACGCCCGAAGAAACAATTTTAAGGTTCTGTAATGATAATCCAATTGGTCAAAACTTTCAAGTATTAGAGCCCGCTCACGAAAGGAAGGAAAAATGCAAATGCGGCGGATTTTTCTCAAAAATAGATTTATTTATAGAAAAAATGATGTTTATTTTGTAAAGCTCATAAAATTTCTTAATACCGAACGGAACTCAAAGCCGAACGGAAAAATAAAAAGAAAAGCAAAGAAATTTCCCGAAATTGGAAAGAAAACTTTTTTAAAAACACGCGACAAAGAAGAATTCAGAAAAAATTGCTGCGCCGCAAAACAATTCTTCTGAATCGTTCCGCGGATGTTTTTAAGATTCAAAAAAAAACAAAGGATCTTCTTTACGATTTTTATTCTCTGATGTTTTTGTTCAGAATCCTTGACTGATATTTTCCGCTTGCAATGTCGATGAATCTTACAAAAAGCGAAACTTTGTTCTCAAAATTCAAAGACTTCCATATGCGCTCGGAAAAATCGTCAATGCCGCCTTCCGTGCGGATTTTTTTAGGTTCGCCTTCAAAACTCGGAAGCGGATTTCCGTCCGTCATATATGTATGAATAAGATGCCCTTCGCCGGGCTGCGGATTTTCGTAGGAGTATGCAAAACGGAGCGTGCTGCATGGATTTCCGGAATCGCTTTTAAGTATGGAAAACTGATAGTTTAATTTTCCGCCGGAAATGTCCAAAAGACACGAAATCCGGGGCGTGAAGTTAGGTTCGTCATGCTCGTATTTTCGGCTTCGTAAAGATTCCTCAAATGAAAGCCCGTTTTTAAGTCCATCGAATATTGTGCAAGTCTGATCGCCGTTTGTAACTATTGTCCGATTTCCTAAAACTTTTACCGCAGGATAAATGATAAGGCTCGGGTCGCCGTCGACAATCGAAGGGTCGAACGCCTCTGTTCTGAGCCCGTCGCCGTCTTCCGCAAAGATTCTGTTCCTGCTGCCTTTGGAACGCCCCATCGTCCAATATGCGCACACGGCGAATTTTCCGTCGTCTGAACAGCCTGCGATTATTCCCCGTCCGGGATAAGGATTTTTTGAAAGTTCCGATTCAAGCGATGTGATTATCATGAAGCCTCCGGCAAGTTTTTTTATGATAATAAAAACCGCAAGTTCATTCAAGAAAGTTATAAAGAGACAAAGAGAATAAAGCCCCCGCAAAAAAATCCCGCCGGAAAAACCGACGGGATTAAATCAATTCATATGACTTTTAAGGTCCAGTTACCAAAACTTTGCAGTGTACCGGGTTGTACCCTTTACTACAGTAACCTCGGAACTCTGATTCCATATGGCACTGGAGGGATTCCAGCTAGGCGTAGTTGTGGTATCAGAGAATCGCACCAGTTTGAAGTGGTCACAGTCCGCCGGAATGTCAAAGTTAACCGTACTGCCGGAACCTGTACATTTTTTCCATGAACCTGTGGAGCTTCCTTTCCATACCCAAGCAAATATCTTTGCGTTAGAGCCCCAAGCACCACTGTTAGTGCTTACCGTTATGTGCGTAACGGTCGGCTGCGTGCTGCCTCCGGAACCTCCGCCGGTGCCGCCGCCGCTACCGCCTCCTGACGGTGTGTAGCCACTGAAGACCGCGCTGTATACAGTCTGTCCTGCCTTAACAGTGATATCACCTGTTTTGTTGTAGATACGGCCTGCTTTGTCTACATTCACTTTCCAGTCAGGCGTCGTTGTGTCTTTGTGTGCTCTTACCAAAAGGAAGCGATCTTTGCCGGGTTCCAGCTCAAACTGAGCATCATTTCCGGATTTTGTACAGCTTATCCATTTTCCTTCTGAATTCTTGCCGTTTTTCCATACCCAAGCAAATACTTTGACATCGTTATCCCACGTCCAGCTGTCGGCACTTACAGTTATCTTGTTGTTCACAGGTTGTGTTCCGCCTCCTGAACTTCCACCGGTTCCGCCACCTGATGACGGAGGTGTATACGGCTTGAAGCTCGTATTGTATGCCTTCCTTCCGGGAATAACCGTAATATCATCAGTCTTATTGTAGATACGTCCGGCTTTTTCGCCATTTTCGTTCCAGTTAGGCGTCTTCGTGTCTTTGTGTGCTCTTACCAAAAGGAAGCGGTCTTTGCCGGATTCCATATCGAACTTTGCGACGCTGCCGGAACCTGTACAACTTACCCATTTTCCGGACGTATCGCCGTTCTTCCACATCCAAGCAAACACTTTGACATCGTTATTCCATGTCCATGTGTCGGCGTTTACAGTTATCTTGTTATCCGAGGGTGTTGTACCGCCGCCGGTACCGCCACTACCGCCGCTTGACGACGGTGTATAGTCCACGAAGTTTGCGCTGTATGCTGTCATTCCGGATATAACAGTGATATCTGATGTCTTGTTATATATTCGTCCTGCTTTTTCTCCCTGCGTGTTCCAGTCGGGATTTGTTGTATCTTTGTGCGCTCTTACCAAAAGGAAGCGGTCTTTGCCGGATGCCAGGTCGAACTTTACAGTGCTGCCGGAACCTGTGCAGCCTACCCAGTTTCCTTCTGAATCCTTGCCGTTCTTCCATACCCAGGCAAAAACTTTGGCATTGCCGACCCATGTCCAGCTGTCGGCGTTTACAGTTATATGCGTGTTAGTAGGCTGTGTGCCGCCGCCTGAACCGCCTGTTCCGCCGCTTGACGACGGTGTATAGTCCACAAAGTTTGCGCTGTATGTGTTTGTTCCGGATACAACGATAATGTCTGCCGTCTTGTTGTAGATTCGTCCCGGTTTGTGACCTTCGGCGTTCCAGTCAGGGGTCGTCGTGCCTTTGTAGCATCTTACAAGAAGGAATCGGTCAAATCCGCTTTCAAGCTCAAACTTTACAGTGCTGTCCGAACCTGAGCAGGCTACCCACTTAGCGCTGTTTTCGACACCGTTTTTCCAAATGGATGCAAATACCACAACATCGTTGCTCCATGCCCAGTTGTCGGTGTTTACGGTTATCCTGTTGCCCGCAGGCGTTGTACCGCCGCTCGAACCGCCGCCTCCCGTTCCGCCGGAGCCGCTGCCCGATGACGGCGGAATGTAGTCTTCAAATGTTACCGTGAATTCCGTCTGACCCGCAGGAACAGTGATGTCGCCCGTTTTATTGTAGATTCGTCCTGCTTTATCGCCCTGTACGTTCCAGCTGGGCGTTTTTGTGTCTTTAGAACAGCGAACCAAAAGGAACATATCGCACTCGGACGGTAAATCAAACTCCGCAAGAGTATCCCCGCCTTTTGTACATTCCTTCCATTCGCCGGATTCACTTTTTTTCCAAACCCAAGCAAACACTTTGGCATCATCAGACCAAGTATATGCATTTGTTGTGGTAGCCTTTATATGCCTGTTGGAAGGCGTTGCACTTCCTCCGCCGGTGCCGCCGGCACTGCTTCCGCTTCCGCTGCCGGAACTTCCTCCGCTTGGCGGGTCATATTTTGTAAAGTTCACAATGTAATCGGACTGTCCCGCATTCACCGTTACATCATCAGTTTTGTTCCAAATGCGTCCCGGAATATCACCGCCGACATCCCAATTCGGCGTCGTTGTTTTATTCGGACAGCGAACCAAAAGGAAGCTGTCGCAGCCTGAAGGCAAGTTAAACTTAACCGACTTACCGGAACCCGTACAGCTTACCCATGAACCGCCGTCGCCTTTCTTCCAAACCCAGGCAAATATCTTTGCTTCTCCTTCCCAGGTAAAGTCGTCGGCTGTTACATTTATGGAATCGGGCATTGCACTTCCGCCGGAACCGCCGCTTCCTGTTCCGCCGCCGGAACTTCCCGAATTTTCTATCCGCTGCAGAATGAGAACGGAATAAGGCCCTAAATCATAAGTTTTTTGAGAATCCGCAACATAATACTCAGGCGCGGAAGAATCAGCCGGCTCCCAGCTGTTCATGTACGGTTCAGCCCAAGAGCCCGTATCGCAAATCCTTACCCATTTTGAGCTGGAAGCGGGCGCGGGAATGTTCACCGTATACGAGTTTCCGCTCATGTTGGAATACATAAGGAAGTCGTTTCCGTCAGGGATTCCTGAACCTGCCAAATGATAGCCGAACGTAAAGTCGTTTCCGTCATTATCATTTTGCCACGTCATGGCAGGGCTTTCGTAACTTGGCTGCGTAAATGCGGGATTTGCGTGCATTCCAAGCATTCTCTGCATGAAAATGAAGTTTCCGTTTATGCCTTTTGCGTTATTGAACTTACCGAACTTGTTAGAGTAATAGCCTGAACCGTGAGTAGACACAGTATGAGGGGAATCGGAATTTATCATGTAGTAGTTGTTCCATGTTCCGACTGAATCTACGTTGTAAGCGTTATTATTTCCGTTCTGTGTTCTTGAAAACTCGTCACCCCAAACAATCATCGGGATTCCGCGCGTAAACATTTGAAGAGCGATGTAGTTTCGTGCCGTCCGTCTGCACGCTTCCTGAGAAGTGTCGACAAGATGGTTTTCATCGCCGTTTCCGCCATCGCTCGGCCCGAACGGCCACGAAAGTTTATCGTTCCAGTAATTTCCCGCTCCCGAATAGGAAGAAAGGTCTGCAAGAGTAAATCCGTCGTGGGCATCAATCATGTTCACCGAAGGTCTGTATGAACCGAAAATATCGGAACTTCCATAGATGGCGTTTCCTATGCTCAAATGGTAATCCACGGATTCGTCGCTCTTATCTTCTCTTGCAGCAAATCCGCCGACGTATTTTCGAACAACGTCACGGTACACTCCGTTCCAATCGCCCCATCCCTGCGGGAACTTTCCAATCCTGTATCCGCCCGGCCACTGGCAATCCCAAGCTTCGGCAATCATTTCAACATCATGAGTTGCGCCCAAACTTGCAATTTCAGAAAGGGTTGCGGAGTTCGGATTAAAGTTCCATGTTCCTTTTCCTTCGCGGCCAAGAACCGGCGCAAGGTCAAAGCGGAATCCGTCTACGCCCATTTGGGTTATCCAGTACGAAAGTGAATCTATAATAAACTTTCTTACAGCAGTATTGTCGCACTGCATATTGTTTCCGCAGCCGGTGGTTTCCCAATATGCGCCGGCAGAGCCGTCCACAAGAGAATAGTACGAAGAATTGTCTATACCGCGCATGGAAGTCAGTTCAGCTTGGGCATAATTATCGCCTGTTCCCTGCCATGTGCCGCCTTCGCCCGTGTGGTTGTAAACAACGTCAAGGTAAACTTCTATTCCCGCAAGATGGAACGCCCTTATCATATTTCGGAATTCGCTTGTAGGCCCTCCCGGAGACTTGTCATATGAGTACCTGCGTTCAGGGGCGAAGAAACCGTAAGTCATATATCCCCAATAATTGCCGCCGGCTTTATTATCAGGATTACAGTCATTATCGCTTTCGTGAATCGGAAGAAGTTCAATAGTATTGATTCCGAGTTTTTTAAGATAAGGAGCAAGGAACATTGCGCCTTTGTAAGTTCCCCTATACTGGGGAAGAACAAGGCTCCATCCGCTAAGACCGTCAAAACCGGGAATATCTTTAAGAATGAACGGAAGAGTCATTGATGAAGGATGATTTGTAATTCCCCTGACGTGCGCCTCGTAGATTCTTGCCTGTGAAGCAGGAATTCTGGGTTTTATATCGAACACCATGTTGTGTTCTTTTAGGATATATCCCTTAGGCGCATAAGAAGCCGTATCAAAGCTCCTGTTTGCTTCTCCGGAAGTGTATATTCCCGGGTCAGCCATAGTACCGCTCTGCCCCATGTTCTTGGGGTCGGACTTATCGTGAGTAAGCTCATACGCATAAGGGTCATACAGAACCTTGTTAGGATTGAATCTGTTTCCCGAATCATCCACGTCCGTAACAAAACCTGCGCCGGAACCGCCTCGCGTCCAGGAAGAATCATAATCCCAGTTCGGGCCCCACACTCGGAAGGCGTATATAGTGCCTTCGGGGACTTCCTTAACTTTCGTTCGCCAATAATTGCCGGAATCCTTTTCCAGCCAGTAATCGTAACGGGGAACCGCCGTTCCATACGGTTTATCATATATTTCAAGAAGAACTTTAGTAGCGTTTGCAGAATAAAGCGCAAACGTTGCATTTCCGTCGGAATCTATATGCGCACCCGCAGCCGCGCCCGTATCCGCCGGCATCTGAGAGAATGCTCCGCTTGCAGGATGCTTTTCGCCAAGAGCGGCGGCAACACTGCAAAATGTCCAAGATGAAACTGGAGATTCTTTCAAGCCGGACTTCATTCCGACCGCTTTAAGATTCGTTCCGACAGAAACGGAAATTCCGTCGGCTGTGTATAGTGTTTTGCCGGAAGACGACAGCGGATCCGTGCCGTCAAGTGTGTAATATATTTCTGCGCCGTCAAGCGGAGTTTCGCCGTCCATTCGCCGGCAGGCAAGATATACTGTGGCGGAACCTGCAATTGCATCGGAAATCTGAATACCTTCGGAATTTTCAAGACGCGGAGCCGGAACGCCGAGATTTATCTTTCCGCCCTGATTTACATAAGCCGCGCCGTCGCTTTCTACAAGAACATTTTCGGAATAAAAAATTGTTCCGTTGCTGTCAATTATATAGAAAGTCCAGTTTCCCGGAGCCACATTGGAAACAGTCTGTGCAGAACCTGTAATCGAATCGGTTTTTAAAGAAGCCGGATCCGAAACCTGCGCATACGCCCCCGAAAGAACTATATCCGTATCAAAGCTGACAGAACCGGGCTTTAATACGTAAGAACTGTATGAAGTTCCGTTTTTTATATGATCCGCGATAGCCTCGACATCTACAAGAGCCGCATTCACGCCATCCGGAATAAGACTTTGAACCTCATCCGAAGAAAGAGAAGAAATGTCGTATCCCAACAAAAGAAGTTTTTCAAATACATTTCCAGGAGCCGTAGTTTCCCAGTTTATATGAACGGTTTTTTCAGCTCCGGCTCTGACATTCACTATATTCCGTCAATTTTTTGCAGAACGGAGTCGATTGTCCGTTTAGCCTCTACGGTAATAATTCTGTTCTTTCCGCTTGGAATATTTTCTATAAGGATTGAACCGCCGCCGCTAACAACCGCAACGTCAGGAATCACAATCGGAGCCATTCCGTACCCCGAAATTGTAACATCCGCTTTTTCTATAGCCGGAATATACACAGCCCTGGACGGATTTGCATCTTTTCCGTTCACAAGACGGATGCTGCCGAACTGATTAGTTTCAGCCGAAGACTCAGCAGCGTTTGAATCAAAATTACAAGAATAAAAAACGCTTGAAAGAAAGACAACCGCAACAAAAAAGAATCTAACCTTTGAAAGGTAATTTTTCATGATTCCTCCAAAGAAAAATTAGGATAACTCTCCGTTAAAAACTTTTTCAAAAATAAAGACTTTCAAATATCTGCTAGAAATTATAAACCCGCTTTTCCATAAAGTAAAATTTTTTATTACTGAATTTTATAAAAAAAAAGCCGAACTTTTTACAGTTCGGCTTTTTTATGCATTTTCAGCACCAAATAACTAATCCTGCTTTTTCACCTTTTCGTTCGGCTTCATTTTTGCCTCAGAAACCATTTTGTTCATCCTGTCCTTTGCGGATTCTATATCGTTCACCATCTGCACGGGCTGGCTTGTTGCATCAAGCGTGTCTCTCCACAAAGCACCCTCAGGATCCACTATGTTTCTGTGAGCGGTCGCCATCGAGATAGGAATGTGGACGAATTTTTCATGCACAAGACCGATGACAATCTTGGTTTTTCCTGCCATGGCGGCATGCACGGCGTTGTTTCCAAGACGCTCGCAATAAATCGAATCTGAAGCGGTTGTAACGGAAGCGCGAATCTGATATCCGGGGTCGATATATTTCAGATTTATGTGTATTCCTTTTTTCGAGAAATATGAATTTATCTGGTCGCGAAGATAAACTCCGATATCGGCAAGTTTGATATTTCCTGACGCATCGGTCTGGTTCGTCTTTGTAAGAAGTTCCTGTCCCGCTCCTTCAGCCACGATTATGACCGCATGATGCCTGCGCTTCAAACGCTCTTCAAGATGAGCCAAAAATCCGTTTTCGCCTTCAAGGTCAAACGGAACTTCGGGAATCAGACAGAAATTGCATTCATGGCTTGCAAGGGCCGCAGCAGTCGCAATGAAGCCCGACTCTCGTCCCATGAGTTTTACAAGACCGATTCCGTTTATCTGCGAACTTGCTTCCATGTGGATTGAGGCAACGGCTTCTTTTGCCCTTTGAACCGCCGTTTCAAAACCGAACGAGCGGTCTATGAACTGAAGATCATTGTCCACTGTCTTGGGGATTCCTACGACCGCACACTTGAGCCCTCGCCTTTCGACCTCGTTTGAAATGTCGAGCGAGCCTCTTTGAGTTCCGTCGCCGCCGATGATAAACATCATGTTTATTCCCATTCGCTGAATCGTATCGACTATGTCGGTAACACGTTTTCCGCCGCCTCGGCTGGTTCCAAGGAAAGAACCGCCAATCTTGTGAATCTCATCGACATTCTCCGGATCAAGGGCAATAGTCGGATAGCCTTCCTCCTCAAAAAATCCCTTGTAACCGAACTGGAAACCTCGTATGTCCCTTACGCCGTAGCGATTCCACAAGGAACGCACGATTGCCCTAATTACGTCGTTCAGACCGGGGCAAAGGCCTCCGCACGTGCAGATTCCGGCTTTTACGTCCTTGGGATCAAAAAATATGTATTCTCGTGGACCTGCCTTCTGCATCAAATTTGTGCTGTCAAGAGCGACAGGTTTTGAAGCGTCGAACACATTCACCGCGTTGATTACGAAAGAATCATCTTTTACGTAGTTTGCCTGATTTTCTCCGTACACAGTTGAAAGTTTGATTGGAGAACGAATCTCGCATTTTCCCAACGTCTCTACGGAAAAATCATACATCTCATTGCTGACCATGAAAAACTCCTGATAAAAAAGTGCTTAAATTATAACACCGATTGGGATTTTTTACACAAGATTTTTTAAGAAAAACAGGAAAATCGATTCTTCTGCCGGATTGCGTTTTTACTCAGAATCAAACTGAAAAGACTCTGCCGGATTTTTTATATTTGCGGATTATTATAAAACCTTTCCTGAATAAAAAAACTCCGGGCAAAACTTTTTAACCTTACCCGGAGCATAAAAAAGCGAACAACAACGCCTATTCCGTTGAGCGCACTACGCGGAATCCTGTGTTCGCATTATGATCAGTGACAAACGAATTATGCCTTGCAGAAACAGAACAGGCGTATGCCTGAGAAGTAACGGAACCTCCGCGGGTAACTCGGTAATTATAATCTGTACTTGGAAGCAAAGACGGACCTGCAGGATTTACAACATATCCTTCATCGTCTTTATAGTCAGAATCCGTTTTAACGGCATTTTTATTATGGTAATCAAAACACCACTCGGAGACATTTCCTCCCATGTCGTAAAGCCCTAGAGCGTTGCTATCTCTTTTTCCCACCTCGCGGGTATGATTTGAAGGTGAATTTGCCTTATACCAGGCGTAAGCGTTCAGTTTGGGGTCATCCTGACTTAGAAAGGTTGAAGGCGATTTTTCCGTGTTAACTCCGGCATAAGAATATTTCCAGCGCGGGGAATTAGGCTCTCCGCCTCTTGCAGCGTATTCCCATTCCGCCTCCGTGGGTAACCTGTATCCGCGCTTTGTCCATTTTTTCTGCGTACGATCGTAGGCGGGATAAACATTCTTACCCGCCTGAGCATCCGACTCCGTATATACCTTTTCGAGAGCTTCGTCACTGTAGTACACGCAGTCGGCTTTTCCCATAACTTTATCGGTCAGAGCATTGCAGAACGCTACAGCATTATGCCATTTAACGTTCTCTACGGGACGCCGTTCTCCAACATCATCATCTTCAGGCTTTTTATTGTTGTCGCTGGGAGACTTTCCTGTAACAGCCCTGTAAAACTCCTGTGTAACCTCGTATTTTGACATTACAAACGGACTAAGTTTTACATTGCGCCCTTTAACAAAAACACCGCTATAGTTAGGAGCCACGTTTCCTGTAGGTGCATAGGCAATATACGAAGAATCATCCCGCATTGTAAGAACCCTTACAGTTCCCGCAGGAATTATAACGTTCTCGGATGTCTTTTCAATCGCTTTTCCATTGATTTTAATATTTCCGCCTTCCATCCAAGACTCGCTTACAGCAGAACCTTCGCTTTGCCCGCCGGCAGGACTTCCCTGATAATAGCCGTATTTAAGCACCCATACCGCATAAAGAACGATAACCTCGCCGTCAGTTGCAGTAAGATTGTTTACGGACGAAGATTCCTCGTATTTCTGTCCGCTTCCGTCGGGTGAAGTTGCCCAAAAATCAACAACATAACCGCTTTTAGAAAAAGCAATACTCCTAAGATTCTGCGCTTCGTCATACTTGAACACCTGGTCAGCCATAGTACCGCTTCCGCCGTTACTGTCAAATCTTACCGTGTACGAGATAGCCTTCCATTCAGCTTTTACGGAAGCGTCGGCTACAGGAATCGTTTTGTAATCAGGATTCCATTTAGTGAATATGTAGCCCGTCCTGCTGACAGAAGGCACAGTAACCGGCGCTCCGAATCTTCCGCTCACAGTTTTTACTGAAGCCGTTCCGTCCTGCCACGTGCCCCCTTCAGCGGAGAACGTAAGAGCCGCCGTCTTTCTTAGATAATAGATTTCCACAACTGTAGAGCCGTCGGGATTTATTGCCTTTTGCTGAACGGACTTTGCGTCAAAGCCCTCATACGTGTGGGGAGAAGCTTCCGTAGTTGAATGCGCCTCGCCTTTTTTTATTTCAGTAGCCCCCTCAACAATCGTGAACTCGTCATTTTCGATGTTCTGCTTATAATGCTTTACCCTATAGACAATTCCGTCTACAGGCAAAAAAGCAACTGTAACGTCGGTCAATTTGGAAACGGTAAGAGAAGCCCTGTTCATGTCATCGGGCGATACGGTAAGCACAGGATCCCAGTTGGTCTTATAACCCTCTTTGGGGCTCGCTTTGAACTCAATAACTTTACCCGAATCAACATATCCGCCGCTTTTAAACTCCGCACCGTCAAGAGTAACGCTCAGGTTCCCGTTTTCGCCGAAACTGTAAGTAACCTTGTAAACAGCCTTAAAACTTACAGTAACATTCAAAGCCTTTGTAACAGTAAGCGAAGCTTTATTATTGTCGTCAGGTGATACGGTCAGCAAAGAATCCCACACAGTCCTGAACCCGGAAGCCGGCACCGCCTCAAAAACCAAAGTCTTTCCCTTAGGAACGGAAGAGCCGCTTTCAAACGGCTTTCCGTCCAAAGTTACAGAAAGCGTTCCGTTATCGACTTTGCCGTATTCCACCTTAAAGGCTTCAACAACATCGCCTGTCGCACCGACATCGCTTGTCACATCCGACTTGCACGAAGCAAACACAAACACAAAAAGAGCAAAAAGCCCGAACAAAACCTTTTTCATAATTTTCTCCTATGGCATGAAAAAATCTATCCTGAAATAGACCCGGAAAAGCAAAGCTATCGGAAGATAAAAACTCCATATAAAAGATGACCGATTTTGTAAGGAAGGCACGGCTTGAACGCACTTCTTAAACCCTAATGAATCACCTTTAAGAGCCCCGATACATGAGCTATTTTAAGACCGTATTTCCGCTTTTGCAAGTTTTTAATATTTAAGATTCACGCCCCGCGGAACTTATAATGAACGAATCTCGAAGACTGTGCACTACGACTGACGTAGATTATGGTCTACGACTGACGTAGATTATGCTCTACGACTGACGTAAATTATAGTCTACGACCGACGTAGATTATGCTCTACGACTGACGAACCTTATAAGGTAGTACACCTCTCCCTTATAAGGGAAGCCTGTCCTCCCTTACCGGGGAGCGCACACTTACCTCATGCGGTAACTCAGACTTACCCTATGCAGTAACCGGGGCTTACCGCGTGCGGTAATGCCCGATTACCTTGGCAGGTAACGCACAGTCACCTTATGCGGTAACGCCCGTCGGTTTTGCGCAGTGCAGCGTATTTATGTTCTAAAAAGCTTTATTGTTATCAGGCAGATTTTTCCGCACTTAAAATGCGGTATGCGCCTAATCCTTAGGGGCATACTTAAAGCGTAAAAAAGTAAGCTGTGCGGTTCCGACTGCGCTAAGGGTTCCCGTAAAACGTCAATAAAAAACGTCAGCTTTCGCCCGGCTTTTACGCACGGCAGGAACAATGTAAGGGCGCGTACGTAATCCGCCGTTCGTATAAATAGCGGAGGACAATAAATTCTGCTATACTTGCAAACGATGTTTTCCCCCGACGAGATAATCTTTGCCGCCACAACAAAATGCAACCTCAAATGCCCGCACTGCTACGTAAATAACGGGAACGAAGTTCTTGATTCGGAAAGCGCAATGAAGTTTCTTTCAAGCGCAAAGGATTCCGATGAATGCACTGTAGAGAAAGTCGGTTTTTCAGGCGGAGAGCCCTTTCTTTATCCCGACTTCCTTGAAAAAGTAATAAGCAAAGCCGTGGAGCTCGACTTCATGTTCGATAGGCTTATGACAAACGGAATCTGGTGGAAGTCCGAAAAAGAACTTACTGAAACGCTCAAAAGAATATACGATGCAGGATTCGACGGGAAAATCGGTCTAAGCTGGGATTCGTTCCATGCTCAGCCCTACAAAAAAATACGTAAGTTCGTTCTTGAAGTTATAAAAATCTTCGGCGAAGAAAGCCTTGAGATTCAGTCTGTAGTCCCTTACGAAAGAGGAAAATCAAGAGATGTGCGCACAGCCGACAACCTGATTCTGAAGAACATCAAAATGCTTTCAAAAGACATGGACTGCAGGGTAAAAAAATACATAAATCCCTTCTCAAAGACGGGAATCATTATTCTAAAGGGAAAGGCATTCGTAAGAATCCACAGGACAAGCCAGATTTTCCCGTGCACGGACAAAAGAGCATGGAAAAGCCGTAAATGGTTCTCCGAAGACTATTGCAAAGGCCCGGGGAACATTCTGTATGTTCATTCAAGCGGGAAAATCGCCCCGTGCTGCGGATTTTCAAACGAAAACAATGCGCTGTGCATAGGAAACATCACTCAGTCCTATGCGGAAGTTATACTGAATGCGGAAACCAATCCGATGGTAAAGCTCTGCTTTGAAACGGGGCTTTCTACGCTTGCCGAAAAACTTGAAAGAGAGAACAAAATACGGCGTAAAACAGACGAAATCTGCACCTTCTGCGATTACGTATGCAGAAAACTCCCGATTGATTAAAGCAAAGCCTTTGAAAAGTGCGCAGGTGTATAAGTGCGCAAAAGGCGGAACATCTTTTATGTTCCTGCGTTAAATAAAAACGGAACTGCCAAAACGCTTCAGTTTTTGACAGTTCCGTTTATTTTGCTTGCGATACTTAAAAACTGATATTTTTAAGCATCGCAGTTCATTCTTTTAAGCAAAACGATTAGCAGTTTTCGCTGAAATATTTGATGGTGCGAACCATCTGGCTTGTGTAAGAGTTTTCGTTATCGTACCAAGACACAACTTCGACCTGATACAGACCGTCGCCAACTTTGGAAACCATTGTCTGTGTTGAATCGAAAAGCGAACCGAATCGCATACCGATTACATCAGAAGAAACAATTTCGTCTTCCGTGTATCCGAATGATTCGGTTACCTGAGCCTTCATCGCGGCATTGATCGCATCCTTTGTAACTTCCTTGTCCGTCTTGATTACGGCAAAAAGCATTGTCGTAGAACCTGTCGGTGTAGGAACACGCTGAGCCGAACCGATGAGTTTTCCGTTCAGTTCAGGAATTACAAGTCCGATTGCCTTTGCGGCACCGGTTGAGTTAGGAACGATGTTCGCTGCACCTGCACGAGCACGGCGAAGATCTCCCTTGCGGTGAGGACCATCAAGAATCATCTGGTCGCCTGTATAAGCGTGGATGGTAGACATGATTCCGCTCTGAATTGGAGCAAAATCGTTCAATGCCTTAGCCATAGGAGCAAGACAGTTTGTCGTACAAGAAGCGGCAGAAATAATATTGTCGTTCTTTGTGAGTGTCTTATGGTTTACATTGAAGACGATTGTCGGAAGATCGTTTCCAGCAGGAGCGGAAATTACTACCTTTCTTGCGCCGGCAGTGATGTGAGCCTGAGCCTTATCCTTTGAGGTATAGAAACCTGTGCATTCAAGAACAACATCGACCTTCAGTTCACCCCAAGGACAATTCGCAGCGTCTTTTTCCGCATAAATTTTAAGAACTTTGCCGTCTACGGTAATTGTTCCCTTTTCATCGTCGGAAGAAACGGTATGAAGTCCTTCTCCCATTTTTCCGCAATATCCGCCCTGTGCTGTGTCATACTTCAGAAGGTGAGCAAGCATAGAAGGCTTTGTCAAGTCATTGATTGCAACGACCTCATAACCCTTTGCGCCAAACATCTGGCGGAAAGCCAAACGACCGATTCGGCCGAAACCATTAATAGCAACCTTTACATCTGCCATGGAATATCTCCTAAAAATCTGTATTTTAAATATTCTATGTTCATTGCGTGATATTGTCAATCAAAGAATTTTCACAAAGAAAACGAAGGGGATGTCCAAGACCTAAGTTCTTGAACATCCCCCTCTCTCAAAAATTGAGATGCGATTTTTATAAATCGGAAGGAACATTCCGCCTAAAAACTACGCTTTTCCCTCGGAAAAAATAATTGATTTTCCGTCGCTCGTTGCCTTTATTCTGCTTCCTTCGACAAAACGCCCGGAAAGCAGTTCTTTCGAAAGCGGATTTTCGACCCAAGTTTGAATCGCACGCTTTACAGGACGCGCACCGAACGCAGAATCGTAACCTTTTTCGGAAAGGAAATCCAAAGCACTCTTGTCAAAATCTAGAAAAATCCGCTTTTCTTTAAGGCGTTTTTCCACCCGTGAAACCTGAAGGCTTACGATTCCGCCTATGCAGTCTTTTGAAAGGCGGCGGAACATCACAATTTCGTCTATTCGATTCAAGAATTCCGGTCGGAAATTTGATTTTAGAAGAGCCGAAATCTTTTCTTTTGTTTCCGGACTTATCGAAGAATCCGCATTTTCAGGGGCGTGTTCCGAATCCTCAAGAATCAAGTCGCTTCCAAGATTACTTGTCATGATTATGATTGTGTTCTTGAAATCCACGATGCGTCCCTGTCCGTCTGTAAGCCTTCCGTCGTCCAAAACCTGAAGAAGAACGTTAAAGACATCGGGATGGGCTTTTTCCACTTCGTCAAAAAGAATCACGCTGTAAGGGCGACGGCGCACAGCCTCGGTAAGTTGACCGCCTTCGTCGTAGCCAACGTATCCGGGAGGAGAGCCAATCAGTCGGGTTACGCTGAATTTTTCCATATATTCGGACATATCGATTCTTGTCAAAGATTTTTCGTCGTTAAAAAGAAAATCCGCCAAAGTTTTTGCAAGTTCCGTTTTTCCGACTCCAGTAGGACCTATGAACATGAACGAACCGAGCGGACGGTTAGGGTCGCTTAATCCGCTCCTGTTTCTGCGAATCGCATCGCTTACAACCTGAACGGCTTCATTTTGTCCGATAACCCTTTTGTGAAGAACTTTTTCAAGCTCAAGATATTTTTGCTTTTCGCTTGAAAGCATTTTGCTCACAGGAATGCCCGTCCAAGTCGAAACGACTTTTGCGATGTCCTCTTCGGTAACTTCCTGCCTAAGAAGGCTCAGCTTTCCGGAATTTTCGCCGCGTTCTTTATCTTCTTTTGAAGCCAAGTCGAGTTCCTTTTCTAAAGCCGGAATCACCGAATATTTCAGTTCCGCCGCCTTTGCAAGATTTCCTTCGCGTGTAAATTTTTCTTCCTCGAATCTTGCATTTTCAAGTTTTTCCTTGATTTTGCGGCTTTTGTCGATGCTGTCCTTTTCGTTCTGCCACTGCATTTTCATGGCATCGCGTTTTGCGCCCGTCTCGCTTATCTCTTTTTCGAGTTTCAAAAGCCTTTCCTTTGAGGCAGAATCGTCTTCCTTGCTCAAAGACTGCCTTTCAATCTGAAGCTGAAGAAGTTTTCGTTCAATCTGGTCAAGTTCCTCCGGCTGGCTTTCGATTTCCATCTTGATTCGGCTTGCGGCTTCGTCCACAAGGTCAATAGCCTTGTCGGGCAAAAATCTGTTTGTGATGTAGCGGTTTGAAAGGACAGCCGCTTCCACCAAAGCCTCGTCGTTTATACGAACCCCATGATGAATCTCATACCTGTCGCGAAGTCCACGCAAAATCGCGATTGTGTCCTCGACGCTGGGCTCTGCGCAATACACCTGCTGAAAACGACGCTCCAACGCCGCATCCTTTTCGATGTATTTTCTGTACTCGTCAAGCGTGGTCGCTCCAATCACATGGATTTCGCCACGGCTCAAAGCTGGCTTCAGAAGATTCGAAGCGTCCATCGAGCCTTCGCTTGCGCCCGCTCCAACGATTGTGTGAAGTTCGTCGATGAAAAGAATTATGTTCCCCTCGGATTTTGTAACTTCCTGAATCACAGCTTTTAATCTTTCTTCGAACTCGCCCCGAAATTTTGCGCCCGCAACAAGGCTTCCCATGTCAAGCGTCAAAAGCCTTTTTGATTTTAGGCTCTCGGGAACATCCCCGGCGGCTATACGACGGGCAAGTCCTTCAACAACAGCTGTTTTTCCTACTCCCGGCTCTCCTATAAGCACGGGATTGTTTTTTGTGCGGCGGCAAAGCACCTGCATGACACGCCTTATTTCTTCGTCTCTTCCGATTACGGGGTCGATTTTTTCCTGCCTTGCACGAGCGGTAAGGTCTGTGCAATATTTTTCAAGGCTCATCATCTTGGATTCAGGGTCCTGCGAATCCACAGTCTGATTTCCACGAACCGATTTTAGGCTTTCCATCACGGATTCGTAAGTGATTCCGTTTTTACGAAGAAGTTCTCCGACACGCCCGTCGGATTTTGCCATTGAAAGAAGAATATGCTCGCATGAAAGAAATTTATCCTTGAGTTTGGACATCTCGTTTTCAGCCTTTGCGATTGTCTTTTCCGTCTCCGAAGAAAAACGCACCTGCGCATTTCCCGTAACTTTCGGATATTGCGAAAGAAGATTTTCCACCTGATTTTTCAACGAGGCGCATCCGACTCCTATATGCTCCACGATGGGGACAACTATTCCGTCCTGCTGATTCAAGAGTGCGCTCAAAAGATGCTCAAGACCGATTTCTCCATGGTCATTTTTCTGGGCAAGGGATGCCGCATCCTGAATTGCTTCCTGAGTTTTTATCGTAAATTGATCGTAATTCATAAAAACCTCCGTCTGTTTCTTAAATTCGATTCTTTAAATTTAAAATACGAAAAAACAAAGATAAAAACAAATTATTCAAATGCTCGCAGAATTAAATATTGCGCTTATTTTACATAACGAACAAAAATAGCCGTTAAGAATCGTGCGCATTTACGCAGTATGCGGGAACAGCGCCATCGATGATGCAGAAGTCATGTGCGGAACATCCGGGGGCGTAAGTATAAAATTAAAAAATCATGCAATAAGAGGCGTTTTTTTAAGATAAGACTGACGCTTTTAAGCGGAGTAAATCCATAGGGGAAGCAAGGGTTATCTTATGCGGTAAGCCTGACTTACCCTATGCGGTAAGCGGGCGTTACCTTATCAGGTAAGCCCTACTTACCCTATGCTGTAACGCCCGCTTACTGCATAGAGATAAGCTCATAATCTATGTCAGGCATAGAGCATAATCTACGTCGGTCGTAGTGCGTAATCTATGCGGCTGTTTTTTTCAGATACACGAATATAAAACGGCTCTTAGTTTTTCGGCACGGGCTAAAGCTCTTTCCGCCTTTAAGTCTACGTAACACGGAACCGGCAGCTTAAAATCCAATATAGCCGTCCGAATAAAAAAAGCCGCACCCAAAAGGAAAAGTTCCCGAAGGTGCAGCTTTTTTTTACAGCACAAAATGAATCGGCTAAATCTTGAACTTTCCTACAACTTCCGAAAGGACACCTATGCTTTCCTTGTTCTTGATTGAGATTGTATTCACTTCCTGGACCGCATTGTTCACCTGCTCAACTCCCGTTGCCATTTCGTTCATGCTTTCGGTTATGATTCTTGTAAGATTCTGAAGTTCCCTCATTTCCTTGGCAACTTTTTCGCCGCCTTTGTACATCTCAAGAGAACCGTCTTTTACTTCCAGCGTAACGGAGTTTATGCTTTTGATTGCGGCAAGGACTTCCCTTGTGCCGTTTTCCTGTTCGGTCATCGCAGACATTATGTTTGCGCTCGCATTCTTTACCTGCTCGGAAAGATTCATTATCGAATTGAATTCTTCTTCGACCACCTGGGACGATTTTAGAAGTCCGTCGATTTCGGTGTCGAGCGAGGTAAGGACACTCGTTATGTTCTTTGCCTGCATTGAAGATTCCTCGGCGAGTTTTCGAATCTCGTCCGCAACTACGGCAAATCCTTTTCCGGCATCCCCTGCGTGCGCCGCCTCAATCGCAGCGTTCATCGCAAGAAGGTTCGTCTGGCTTGCGATGCTCTGAATGACGTTGCTTGCGTCTATAAGTCCGCCGGAAGCCTTTGAAAGTTTCTGCGTAACATCATTCGATTGCTGGAGCGACTTCTTTCCGGATGCGGTGGCGTTGAAAAGTTCCTGCACGGAAGTGTCGTTCTTTGAAAGGATTTTCGTTATTGAATCTATGTTTCCTGCCATCTGCTCGACCGCCGCGCTGGATTGGGTAACGCTTGCCGACTGAGTTTCTATGCTTCCGTTGAGGTTTTGTATTGTCCTAAGGATTTCTTCCATTGTGGAAGATGTTTCGGTAACACTCGCCGCCTGATTCTGCGTCTGTTTTTTTACGCCGTTGATGTTTGCGGCAATCTCGTTCACGGAACTTGCGGTCTGCATCATGTTGTTCGCAAGATTGTTTCCGATGTTCGTCATCGTAATCGCGTTGTCGGCGACAGTGGCCACGGAATGCCGTATCTTTTCTATGGTCTGATTGAAATAGATTGCAAGGTCGGTCATCTCGTCGTTTCCTTGAACGGCAAGCCTGGCGGTCAAATCTCCGTCTCCGTTTGCGATGTCCTTGAGCGTTTCCGTGGCTGTCTGAATGGAAGATGATATTTTCCTGGACACAAAATAAATCGTTATCACCGACACGATGAAAATGGAAAATCCTATAAGGAATATGTTCAGCCTGAGCTTGTTTATAGCTCCCATGAATTCTTTTCTGGGCGCGGAAATAAAGATAATCCAGTCTGCAAGATCCATTCGTGCGTATGACGAAATGATTTTGACTCCATTGAACTCATAGAAACCGATATTGTGCGACGTTCCGGAAAGCGCTTCTTTCACGAATTTTGCCGTCGATGCGTATGCAGGATCTTTTTCAGCCATTTTCACAGGATTAGGTCTTTGCCTGGAACGCTCCAAATCTTTATGTCCAATCAAGTCGGCGTTTCCGTTAAGGACATAGCAATAGCCGGTTTCCCCGACAACTACATCGCCAAGGATTCCGGCAAGATGTTCGGCAAGCACGCTTCCCACAAGGACACCGTGTATTTTTCCATCGTCAAAATAAACAGGAACGGAAAAGAATGTAACGTACGCTTTGTCCAGATTCGAAATCATCGGATCTGCAACGTAATGTTTTCCTTTCATGGGTTCCTGATAGAATTCCTGATTCGACACGTTCACGACATGACCTATATCGACGTAGCGGTTTCCGTCCATGTCGCAAAGGTCAAGCCGGTGGAATACAGGATTGTTGCCCAATTCTTTTTTCAGGTAAGCTGTTTTTTCGTCAATAGAAACGGCAGGATTTTTTATGAGTGGAAGTCTTGCGACCCCATCCATATACTGAAAGAAACCGCTAATCTTTTCGTCCAATAAATTAGCAGTGTCCTTTGCTTTGTCCACAAGATGGATTTCCACTTTTTCGGTAACGGCAAGACGAGCCGTTCTTATTGAAAGAACTCCAAGCCCGCCTCCGGATACAAGTAGCATTGTTACGAATATGATGGTTATCTTATTCCGAATTGAAGCGCGCTTTTTTGTTATTTTTTTGTCTTCAGGATTAAA